>CAYPJB010000128.1:0-10671 GCA_964410845.1 uncultured Bacteroidales bacterium
ATGCCTGGGCTGATCCCGAAGGAGAGTTCTTGGCTGGCGTGCATGCCGACCCGGTGTATCAACTCTTCAAGCTCCCCGGGCTGGGAACAACAAAGTGGCCCGGAGTTCAACAACCCGTAGGGCAGACAATACGGTACCATCTGCGCGAGGGAAAGCATGATGTCACACTGTACGATTGGCAGCAGTGGATTGCAGCGTCATCGCGCAAGTAGTACAGAGTGATTTGAATTGCTCTGGTGCCCGGTTTGTTTTCTACTTGACAAGTCGTGGCAGGGTCGTGAATGTACTCATTCTCGACCCTGCTTCGGGGAAGTAACACGAGTCTGCCACGGCTGGGAACTCGGATATAGCATGATCCAATGAACAAACGACGACGAGTGAAGCACTTCGATGAACATCTGGATGCACACATGCTGACATTCAGTTGTTTTCATCGCATGCCCTTGCTCGGCAAGGAACGCACTTGCTTGTGGCTTATCCAGGCCATCAATCGATCACGAGAGAAATATCAGTTTGATGTGTGGGCCTGGGTAGCCATGCCTGATCATGCCCATGTGTTGATATGGCCACGACAAGAGGGATATTCGACGGCTGTCATTCTCAAGTCGATTAAGACCTCGGTAGGCAAGCGAGCGATAGGATACTTGCGCCAACATCAACCAGCGTTTGTCGAGAAGTTGCGCATGATTACTGGCAATCGTGTAGAGTATCACTTTTGGCAGGATGGCCCGGGGCATGATCGCAATCTCCATGAACCAGCCTCCATCCATGAAGAGATTCGATACATCCACGAGAACCCCGAGAAAGCAGGGCTGGTAGACAAGGCCATCAAATGGCGATGGTCTAGCGCTCAAGCATGGGCAGGGTGGCCGAACCCGATATTGACTATTGACAGGCATAGTGTTCCATGGATAAATGGGAGTTAAGTACAGCAGAGACAGTTATCGAGAGTGAGTAAAGCTGTGGCAGGGTCGCAACTGTATTCAGTTTCGACCCTGCTACGATAGCGTTGCAGTGTCGCGAGACTTGCAGGGTCGAGCATGAGTACATGCACGACCCTGCCACCACTTGGAATTGTTGAATTGATCCGGGCACCCGGCTGGCGAACACAAAGTGAATTGGATCGAATGAACACTCAAATTGAGAAGGATATTGCCAACAAGCCAGGTGCCCGGTAGCTTTCTGAAAAGACGTGCCACGGAGATCATGTACTCGTGATCTCCGTGCGAGACGTGCAGTTGCCGAAAGCCTTTTTGACCTGATGTCATGTCCTGTTGACTCATACACCTGTACCTGCTGTGGAATGGTGGAAAAGGGCTTGAAGCTTAACACAGGTAACAGGAGTACCAGTTACCAGTGGCACGAACTATGTTGTCGTTACCTGGGGTGCCGGGCATGGCGCCTGGCGTTATTGCAAACGGATGGCGAACAGTGTTTCCTGATCGCGGAGATACATGGTTGTGCCAATGAGTGTTGGGATGGTCCAGCATCGTCCCTTGGTGACTTGTTCGCTGAGCAGGTTCTCTACTCCCTTGGAAGAGAAACGGCACAGCGAGAGTTTTCCTTCACCACTGAGGATGTGGAATGTATTCCCGACACGCAACTGATTTGATTCGGGGTAACCTCGTTCGCGCCAGAGTTCTTTCCCTGTGCTCAATTCAAGAGCAGTCATTATCTTGTTGGCGTTGCCTATGAGCATGCCATCCAGCACATGAAAGTTGCAGTAGAAGAAGGGAACCTTGCTGTTATGCCAGAGCTGCTTGAACTGGTAGTTATCCTGCAGTTTCTCGAGTTGAAGTAGTCTGGTGCCTTGGATGCCCTGGCCTGAAACGATCAATCGGTTGCCCGGCAGAGGAAGAGGTGTTGGAACATTGGTCAACCCTGCTTCAGGCATGGCGTACTTCCACAAGGTAGAGCCAGTCTCTGGATGGATACCCAGGATATGGTCGCGAGTGCTTTGAATGATCTGCGTTTGAGAGAAGAAATGGGCCAGAATGGGTGAAGCGTAGCTGGGCTCAGCCGCTTCAGCTTTCCAGCGAACTTTCCCGGTTGATGCTTCAAGACGAAGGAGCGTGGTTTGGGTGCCGCCTGCATGGAGTATGAAGGAGTCTTCGAAGATCAGCGGGCTGGCTGCAAAGCCAAACTGTACCGGTGTAGCCCCAAACTCTTTGACGAGTTCGTACTTCCAGAGGACACTCCCGGTTTCAGCATCGAAGCAGTGGACAAGACCAGTGTAGCCTAGTGTGCAGAGCTTACCCCGGTGAATGGCAGGAGTAGCTTGTGGTCGAATCGGGTCTCCGGAGAAACTTTGTTGCTTCGTGAGTCGGCTAACCGGGCTTTGGTGTTTCCATAGGAGTTTGCCTGTGCTGGCGTCATGTGCGGTCACTATCTCTACGCCTTTGCCTTTATCCTTGGCATCAGGTTGGCTGTGCATGGTAAAAAGCAGTTTGCCATCAGAAACGATTGCAGAAGTGCCTGGGCCGAGAGGCTGTTTCCAGATGACAGAATACCTGGTTACTGGTGCGGGAGGTGAATCAACTGTGTGCAGGCGTGACGTCCCGCCGAACTGCGGCCAGGTATCTGCTGACATACAGGGCATCGTGCAGAAAAGTAACAAGTTGAAGATTGCATTATTCACTGCAGTTTCCAGTTTCGATAGGAAATATTTCATATCTACGATCAGGCAGTAGCTGCAGATTCAGTTGCTGGATTATTCCATACTTGCAGAGTGTTTCCAATTCCATGCTCGACAGCCCCCCGGGGTAGCCAGTATGCTGGCAAGTGACCGCATTGAATGGAACCACGTGTGCCGCTGACCGCCAAGACTATTCGCGAAGACCTGAAAGATTTCTTTCGGGGCAGCATGCAGTTCGATGATGCTACCCGTCGATTGTTTGCAACCGATGCCAGCATCTTTCGTCGGCTGCCGATGGGCGTGGTGGCCCCCCTGGATGATGATGATCTGCTGGCCCTGGTCAAGTATGCCAGCGAAAGGCAACTCGGTTTAACTGCTCGCGGAGGCGGGACGGGGTTGGCTGGCGAGTCCCTGACGGATCAACTCGTCGTCGATCTCACTCAGCACTTCAAGACAATTGTCGCTGTGGAGGAGACACAGGTTCGGGTGCAGCCTGGCGTGGTGGCACGTACGCTGAACGAGGCGTTGCGAGCACAAGGCAGGCGGCTGGCTATTGATTGTGCCAGCGAAGCCAGTTGTACCCTGGGTGGTATGCTGGCGAACAATGCCTCGGGAGCTCGAGTTCTCAAGCATGGTTACATGCGGCAGTATGTAGAGAGCATGCAGGCTATCATCGGCACCGGGCAACGGGTGAAACTGCGGATGCATTCCGCCAAGCCGAAGATCCCCATCACGGCTGAGGGCCAACTGGCGGAAGTGCTGGCCACCCTGGTGGAACAGCATCTGCCACTCATTGAAACATGCCTGCCAAAGACGCCGTTCAACCGTGCCGGGTACCTGCTGCACGATCTGTTGCACGACAATCATGTGGCGTTACAGAAGATACTCATTGGGGCGGAAGGAACGCTGGGCATCATCACAGAAGCGACCTTGCGAACTGTGCCGCTCGCAGTGGAGCGTGCGGTGATGCTGCTGGGTTTCACCAGCATGCAGGAAGCGGCAGAGCTCGTGCCTCATCTGCTGGAGAGTCAGCCATCAGCTGTGGAAATGCTGGACCGTCGCCTGGTAACGATTGCCTGTGAAGTCGATCCCATCTTCAAGCGATGGCTCAGCCCCAGTTTGCAGTGTGTGCTCATTGTGGAATGGGAATCCAGCGTGCCGGGAACCCTGCTGGAACAGGTGGAACGAGGTGCTTTGGCGATTCGTCAGCATTCGCATCCCATCGTGGAACGCCTGGCGATGGATGAGCAGGAAGCGGAACGTCTCTGGTCGTTGCGACAGAAGGCTTTGCCTGCACTGTTCGCACGAACGCTGCGAACGCCCGTTGGCTTTCTGGAAGATATTGCAGTGCCAGTTGGTTCATTGGCCAGCTTTCTCAGTCAGATACAGGTGCTGCTGCCCAGGCATGAAACCATGGCCAGCATTCTGAGCCATGCCGGGGCGGGCATCATTCATCTTCGACCACTGTTTGATCTGCACAGGATGGAAGACATCAAACGGCTGCAAGCCTTCACAGATGATGTCTATGCCGAAGTCTTCCGGGTTGGTGGTACGATCAGCGCCCAGCATGGGGTTGGCCTGGCGCGTGGTCCCTGGCTGCAGCAGCAGGTGGGACAACTCATGGATCTTTTCCGTCAGGTGAAGACGCTTTTTGATCCAGGTCGGATATTCAATCCGGACAAGCTGGTAGGTAGCGCAGGTTCGCCGTTTCAATACCTGCGGGACAGGCAAATACCAGTGGAGCCGAGCATCGTCGTGGATAGCGATGAATCGTTCACAGGCAAGGTTGTGAATCTGCCGGTCATTGATTGGGAGTTGAACTGGTCAGCGGGAGGAGTGGTTCAGGCGGCGGAGAGCTGTCATGGCTGTGGTGCCTGTCGCGATACGAGTTCTGCTGTTCGCATGTGTCCCATATATCATGCAGACCAGCGGGAAGCAGCCAGCCCACGAGCCAAGGCCAATCTATTGCGAGATATCCTCGTTCAGCCGCAGAAGGATCTGGGGGTCGATGCCGATGCGGTGCGGGCGATAGCTGACCTGTGCGTGAATTGCAAGATGTGTGGCATCGAGTGCCCTTCGCGTGTTCCTATCCCCAAGATGATGCTGGAAGTCAAGGCTCAGCACGTGAAGGAACGGGGGCTCCGCTGGCGTGACTGGGTTGTGTCACACGTGGATAACTTCGCCAGTTGGGGGGCCGTCTGGCCTGGCGGGATGAACGCGATACTTCGAAACAAGCTGGTGCGCTGGGTACTGGAAAGAACGTTGGGCCTGACCAGGCACAGGAAGTTGCCAGCATTACAGAAGGAGAGCTTCAGCAAGCGGGCCAAACGGCTTGGATGGACTGTCCAGCCAACTGCACTGGATCGTCCCAGGGTACTCTACTTTGCCGATACCTATGCAGAGTACTTTGATCCGGACCTGGCAGAAGCAGTCGTGCGGGTGCTTGAAGCAGCAGGCGTGCAGGTGTATGTGCCGCCGGAGCCGATGACCAGCGGAGCAGCAGCACTCTCGGTGGGCGATGTGGAACGGGCCAGGCGGCGGGCTCAGCGGAACATCAACACACTGGAACCCATGACCCGTGAAGGCTACACCATCCTGTGCAGCGAGCCTACGACAGCAGTCATGCTCAAGCAGGATTACATCAATCTGGTGGATGATCCCGGAGCGGCCCAGGTCGCCCGACATACCGTCGAACTGATGTGGTACCTGGAACAGTTGCGCGAGCAGGGCCGACTGCCGACAGGCAAGCTCGAAAACTTTCCGCTGACCATTGGGCATCATGTTCCCTGCCACATCAAAGCCTTACAACAGGGAGTGCAGGGGCCAATGCTGCTGGAGCAGATGGCCTGCTATCGTGTGAAGACGATTGACGTAAGCTGCTCGGGCATGGCTGGGGTGTATGGCTTGCAGCGGGCACACTTTGAATCGTCTTTGAAGGCAGGCAAGCCGATGCTGGATCGCTTCAGTCAGGAAGATGTGCATCTGGGCTCGAGCGAGTGCAGTTCCTGCCGTATGCAGATGGAGCACGCAGGCAGGAAACTGGCGCTGCACCCGGTGCAATGGCTGGCCCTGGCCTACGGCTTGATGCCGTCGCTCCGGGAACGCATTGAGAGGGAAGTATAGTGATCGAAGTTCATTACTTTGCTGGATTGCGAGAGCTGGCTGGGATCGCAAACTCTTCCCTTCCCTGGCATGCCGGCCTGAGCGTGGGGCAGGTTCGATTCCTGCTGAGCAAGCAGTGCCCGGCAATAGCCGGGTTGCTGGCCCGATCACGCATTGCTGTCAATGATACATTGGCGGATGATGCAGACACGGTTCCAGACCGTGCGGAAGTAGCGCTGCTTCCTCCGGTCAGTGGAGGGTAATGACGATGATACGCTTGCAGACAGAGCCGATTGATTATCATGCCGTGACCGAAGCTGTGCGTTCGCCTGCTGCTGGTGCGGTGTGCCTCTTTCTCGGTACCGTTCGTGAGATGACAGGGAGTCAGCGAACCATCGCCCTGACCTATGAAGCCCATGGCAGCCTTGCTCTGAAGATGATGGCTGAGGTGGAAGCGGAAACTCGAAGCAAGTGGCCGGTTACCGAGGTGGCCTTGATTCATCGAACAGGCTATCTGACTCTGGGTGAGATCAGCGTGGCGGTGGCGGTCAGCAGTGCCCATCGCAAGGATGCGTTTGCAGCATGTCAGTATGCGATGGATCGGTTGAAAGAAATAGTGCCCATCTGGAAGCAGGATCACGATGCAGCGGGTGGGACTTCGTGGGTGCATCCGGATACATCAGACAGTTCTTCCAATGCGTAGCACTTCCATCCACTGATGAGCATGCTGCAGCACAATAGGCCCGAAGGTATTGGGTTCTGTCGATTGCATGGCCAGGCCGACGGCAATGGGTTTGCCGTCAAGCAATACTTTGCCCATCACCAGCACCCAGCTACGCAATTTCACTTCGACATCAGGCAGAGGGGTATTGCGGCGGAAGGCGGCAATAAACCCTGACTGGCTCAGTTGGGTGGGCCACAAACGGATACGCGGCATATCAAGTCGAAGTCGGGCAGAGAGGCCGGGTACCATGCGCTCAACAATGTGGTCTACATCCGAAGCAGTGATGTTACCTGCATCCTTGCCGAGCGGACCGAGCACGACGAGACGCAACCGAACGGGCAAGCCATAAAGAACGAGGGGCTTGGCGTCGGCAGGCAGGTTGGGGGCAGGAGGGTAACTGAAAACCTCTTCCAGCAGTTCCAGGGAACCGGTGTCTGAAGTAAATGAACGCCAGCGACGCAGGGCAGAGGACAGGACAAGGAGAAAGCAGAGAGCTGCCAGCACACCGATAATGGCCCAGCGGCCTTCTTCGGAGGCGACGAAGTCTTGCATGGTTTGAAGGAGTTGATTCATGGTTAGCAGCAAAGAATATACCTCTCCAAATTAACATAGTTGGGTAGGGAATGCATTCATTTCCTGCCTGCTTGAGATATGCACTCAGGACTCATAACTGGTTTTCACCATAATATGGTCTAGCACAGGGAATAAAGTCTTCATCTCTGTTTCATAGTGGTTGAGGGAAGTATGGCGGTGCGTCCCGGGATTGATGAATTGGTGCCGCTATATTATGAGGCTCTCTATCGGTATGCGTATCGACTGACGGGATCGGCCAGCGACGCGGATGATCTCACCCAGGAGACCTTCTTTGCTGCCCAGAAGAAAGCTCATCAGCTACGTGAACCGGAACGAGTGCGATCCTGGCTCTTCAGCATTCTGCATAATGCGTTTCTGCTGAGTCAGCGCAAGAAGAAACAAACGAACAGTATCGCCTGGGAGAAATGGCTTGAAGATGAGATAGCGGAGCCGGAACCTGTCGTTCCACCTGTCAGCGATGAGCAGTTGCAAATGGCACTCCTGGCGATTCCAGCGGATTCACGAGCCATATTGGTCTTGTTTTACTTTGAGGAATTCAGTTATCGGGAGATTGCAGATCAGTTGGGATTGCCGATTGGGACGGTGATGTCGCGTTTAGCCCGGGCGAAGCGGTTTTTGAAACAGCAGCTGGTGGGCAATGCCGAAGATGAGGTAACGGAATGACCTGCATAGAAGTCCAAAACTGGTGTCTGGAGTCGGCGATTCGGCGACCGAGTGATTGCACGAATGCGCCTGTGGAAGTGACGCAACATCTTTCCCATTGTGCTGCATGCCAGGCCAACCTGCAACTGGATGAACAAGTGTGCTCGCTGATGAAGCAAGTGGAAGTTCCTGCTCATGGAGCTGCTGCAGTACTATGGAACCTGCGGAAACGGCGTCGAGAACGCCAGCGGGCTCGGGTTCTGTATTGGTCGATGTCAGCAGCAGCGGCGCTGCTTCTGGCACTCATGACGGGGTGGTATCTGCAGCGACCCTATGATTTGGGCAAGCTTTCACAAACGATTACTCAACTCGATCTGCAGCGGTCCATTACCGCTCATCAATTCACTGCTCCGGTACAGAAGTCTGATCTCAAGGCCTGGCTGCAACGGCAAGGCGTGAGCGCTGTCATCCCCCAGAAACTCAAAGTGCAATATCTCACCAGGGCTCACATCATCGAAATCCAGGGGCGCAAGGTGCCGGTCCTGGAACTGCGAGCGGGTGGCAGTACATGCCATGTCTGTCTGCTCGAACGCCGTTACTTTCACGAAAAACGTGACCGAGATCTGCGTGAACACGAGAACCTGGCGTCGCACATTATTGCTGACAGTGACGAATCCACTTCGCTCGGCTGGATGATCGTTGATCAGGGAAGCGCCATGCTCTTCGTGGAAGACGGGCAATTGCCGAACGGTGCCTGATACTTATCGTTTTCGCGGTGCCATGGCTGCATCAATGTGCCTGTTCAGGCGATAGATCGAAACGCCCAGACCTGTCATCGAGATGGCGAAAAATGCCAGCCACATCCAGCGGATGTGGCCTTCCAGGCGTGATCGCCCTTTTTCCCCGGGTGTGTATTCAATTCGCACTTGCGTGGGTATAGACTCTTCGATGCTGATCGTATCTGCACCACGGCGTGCCAGACCACCTGCTTCCGCAAAACTGTATTCCAGCACTCGATGCTTGTTCGTGCCAAAACGGCCAGAGCTTTGCTGGTAGGTTTCTGTCACTGTTGCCACGGCGATCTTCCCTCGAATAAGGTAGACCAGTTCCTGCCAACTGTAGTAACACGAAACCAGGAACCAGATGCCGAACATCAGGGCGTACTTGAACTTGCGAACGGGATTGTCCGAATCGAACCACATTGATCGCGCTCGCTGAAACTCGACTGTTTGTTTGCATACTGGCGACAATTTCAGCAGGTGTCAATCAGTTACCTGACGCAAAAGTACCCCATTGACTTCCAGCGTCTCATGTCTCATCATCAAAGTCATGATGGAAGAATCCCCGGTTACCAAAGTTGACGGCGCGAGCACTGCAGCACCAGCCAGCGCGAAGCGGATGGATGCGCTGCATCAGGCTGGTCGCGAACTCGCAGCGCTTGACCCGGTGATGCTGGCCAACCTCAGTGGTCAGTCACGTGTAGACTTTCTCAAATCCAATATTCTGCGCGTTGCGAGGCAGGTACTCGGGCAGGATAAGGTAGACATTCGGCTGTTGAACCCCCGCACTAACACACTCGAACCGCTGGTCAGTGAAGGCATGCGACCTGAACTGCTTTCGCTGAAGTTGAAGGCAGAGCCGACCAATAACGGCATCTCGGGCTGGGTGGCTTCGCAAGGCAAGCCTTACTATTGCCCGGACGTCAGTGTCGATCCGCTCAACATTACCGGCTGTTCAACAGCACGATCCTGTTACACCGTGCCACTGATGGATCTCGGCAAAGTGGTAGGTGTGATGAGCATCGAGAGCGACAAGATCGATGCGTTCAGTGAAGAAGACCAGTCCACGTTTTTCGAGTTTGGGCAGGAGATCAGCTCGGCTTTACACACACTCTGGCTGCTGAGTACGGAACGTGCCGGTCTGGCGACACAGTCGGTTGAACTGGTTTCCCGTGAGCTCGCTCTACCTATCGATGAAATTTTGAACCAGGCCAGTGCCCTGCGGGACAAGCTCAAGGATGATACCCTGGCACAGAATAGCCTGAACATCATCCTGCAATCGGCCCGTAAGATCAAAGCGTCCATCAAGCAGGCCGCTCAGACGTTGCAGGGTGAAGATCCGCTGCTGATGATGTCAGCGCCGCCTGCTGGCATCGAACCGTTTGATCTTCACATTCTCGTGGTGGAAACCGATGAGCGCTACCGCAAGCTGGCCCATACGATGCTGGGCAAACTCGGCTGCACCGTCGAAACAACGCGCACCGGCAGTGAAGCCCTTGCCCAGTTCAATACTACCCGGTACGACATGGCACTGATTGACCTGCGATTATCGGATATGACGGGATATGATCTCTTCTGCCGATTACGAGCGGAGCAGCCTCAGTTGGCCATCGTGTTGACGACAGACTTTGGTTACGACTCGACTCATTCGATCATCCGTGCCCGCCAGGAAGGCCTGCTGGCCGTGCTGTACAAACCCTTCCGGCTCGATCAAGTGCTGGAAGTACTGATGAAGAAGACGGGAAGAACGGCATAACTTTTCAGGGAGTTTGCAATGCTAAAACGATATTGTCGATCAGAGCTCTTGATGCTGGCTGCTATCGTGATGATGGGTTCAGTTCAGGCGCATCAACCTAAGGTCAGGCTGGATGACAAGCCACTTTTCGCACGACTCATAGGTGCCCATACGCTGGTGTTTGCTCACTACCAGGTGAAGCAGCTTACCTCCATGCCAGCCCTGCAGCAGGTGCTGCAAAGCTTCCCCGGCGGCCAGGACGAGGCTGACAAGCAGATTGAAAAGCTGACTTCGGTAAAACTGAAAGAGATTGATTCGGTAACCATGTACCTGGATCAGCCGAAAGTTATAGATGACCAGATTGAGGAGCCATCACCGCCGTACATTCTCATTCGCACTACTTCTCCGGTGGATCGGATAGCTCTCATCAGCAATCTGGCCAGGGATCACAAGGTTCTCA
>CAYPJB010000129.1:0-10667 GCA_964410845.1 uncultured Bacteroidales bacterium
GGCGGCGGCTCCGAGCAGGAGCGCATCGGTGTGCCCCTTGCAGGCCTTGAGGGCCACTCCGGTGTAGCCTTGTTCCTTGGCAACCTGCATGCTTTCAAGGTCGGTCAGCCCTTCGTCCAGCACGAGTGGAATACGCTCCGAGATCGTTCGTAATCCTTTGACGGGATGAGTGTGCAGATGCCTGCTGGTCGGCTGTTCGATGTACTGCACCCGTTTCCAGGCCGCAGGCGAAGCAGCCTCAACTTTGCTGATAAACTCCTGGAGATAACTCACGTCCTGACACTTTTCATTGAAATCCAGCGAGTAGCACCAGTTGGTGCATCGGCGTTCTGCCTGTACCTGGGTAGCTGTTGCATCGATGCCCAGTACCCGCCCGACATCCCAGCGCAGATCGTCGCCGTTCAGTTTGATCTTGAGATGCGTCAGCTCATCACGCCGGATCCAGTCCATCAGATGCTGCGGGTATGGATCGTGCTTGCTGGTGCTGGGTACATCATCCGGGGTCAAGGCATCGAGTGCTCCCACCAGGTGATAGAGCGGCAGACGGTCAACCGGAGCAACAGTGAGATGCTCGCTGAACTGCACGCCGGCAAACTCACTTCCCAGGAAGGAACCCACATCCCGGGAAAGGAACGGGGGCTGATAGCAGGCGTAGCTGCTCAATCCATGCAGTTTGCCGTACGCATCATGTATGGCAGCATCAATGGGGCTGCAGGCTACCATAACTGCCAGCGCGGGTGCTGCTTCAGCCCATTGCGAAGTACGTTCTAATGCAGCCTGGCGATACATCGGTTCCAGGGCATGGGAGATCTCCAGTGGATGGCCCCACTGGCGATATTCGCGAGTTTGATGGGCTGCTTCTTCAGCGATCTCCAGCATGATGCTGAGTGTTTGATCGTAACTGAGCAGCTTCGAAGGGAAAGCCCAGACATTGCCAAGCGGCATAGAGCCAAACCCTACCTGCTGTTTCCCCTGCTTATCTTCAATAACGACATGGGCATTCAGAATCGTCGCCTTATCGAGTGCGACTCCCCCGAACTTAATAGGCGTACGATAGCGGAAGCTCTCTTCGCCAAGCTGAACATCGACAACACGAACAGGAACCGTCATGAGGGCGACTCATTCCACAGTACTGCGACAGTAGAACGCATCACCCTCGGGAATGCAACCGAATATCGTATCGATTGCATTACTGGTTATTATTCAGCGGCTCATCAGCGTAGTAAGTGCCTTCGGTATTAACCTTGGAAGGCATCGCCCTGGCCAGGGGAGCGTCGCCGGAATCAAAGCTGATCTGGGCGAAGCCTGGCACTGGAGTGGAAAGGACCTGGGCAACGCTATCCGCCTGGTTAAGCAGTTGATGCAGACCCTGACGCAGTTGCTCGACATTCCGCTTGGTCTGGCTGCGTTCGAGTTGCAGGCTGGCTACCGTCTGCTGCAGTTGGCTACGATCCAGGTTCAGGAGACTGAGTTCCTTCCGGAGCTTGTCCCGTTCAGCACGCAGGGCTTTGAGTTCCAGCTCATTTTTCTGCAGTGATTCGTCGAGCTGACTGGCATGTGCCACGATCGTCAGAAGCTGATCGTGCGAGGAGGCCAGCTCCCGTTGAGCCCGTTCCCGGTCAGCGGCGATGGTTTTCAGCTCCTGCCGCAACAGCGAAGCTACCTTGTTATTGGCGGTATGATCATGACTGCTGGCCGCGAATAGAATTCCGATAGCAGCGATAAAGGCGATCCATCCCCAACGTGCCCCTTGCATGTCTGTTCCCTCCCTCAGCGGTGTCTATCCAGGTCGCTGCGTCATCTGGTGCGTAGTGACATGGTCATGTCACAATGACGACAGGCTGATGCTATTACCATCGGAGCAAACGGGCGGCTGCCTTGCGGAACATGAGAACCGCTTGAGCATTATTCATTTTTCAAGGTGACTCCTAAAGCTCCTGTAGCGATTGTTCACGATGTGAGTCTTTAAGCAGAAGAATGTGTCATACCTATGTCAACAGGATTAACTGGTGGCATACATGAAGTCTTGACGGAGACCCTGCAGCGAAGCTTGCCATCTGAATAGTGGTCATCACGCTCCGCCGTGATGACAGCGTCGGGCAGAGTCCCGGCACCGAGGGAACGTCTCGCGACACAGGTACGTCAATATCCTTCGCCGTGCTGTGTGTATCATCGTCGTGCGGGCTCCCCTTGCTGACGCTGCGGGCTGCCATGGCATCGTACTCTCATTGTCACTGTCATCACGGCGGAGCGTGATGACTACAATCCCAGCGTGATGACTGCTATCTGAGTGAGAACTTTCTGAAGAGTGTGCATTCGCGATGGAATCCCTCGCCATTCATGGTAAGACAGTAGTAACTCTCATCGCCAAAGGTACCGGGCAGGACTGGGGCATCTCGTTGATGGATTGGCTGTACCGTTTCATGGTCAATGATGGCACGCTCGCCGACGCCAGGCTGATCCAGACAGCCTGGAGCTTTCGTGCCATGCCGTCCTGGTGGCTGCTGGCGCTCCTGGCCATCCTTCTCATCGGCAGCACGGTCTGGTTCTATCGTCGCGAGAAGCTCTCCACGCTGGCACGCTGGAGCCTGATAGCCTGCCGGGTTCTTCTCCTGGGCAGCATTGTCCTGCTCATCTGTCGGCCTACTCTCGAAGCGACGTTGCAATCCACCCGGCCACGGCCGATCGTGGTGCTTCTCGATAACAGCCTCAGCATGGCACTGAGTGATCCCCGATCACAGGCAGCCGACAAGCTGCGCGTCGCCCTGGCATCGCAACTGGTTCCTCCGACACAGAAGATCGATGCCAGCAGCTCGCTCAGCCAGGTGCCCGACGCCACCCCGGAGAATCTGACACGGGCGGAGATCGTTCGCCTGCTGCTCGCTCATCCCGAACTGAAGTTCATCAGCAAGCTGCAGCAGCAGGGCCCGGTCCTGCTCAAACTCTTCGGCCAGGCAGTCACCGGTACCCAGCTCAGCAAGAAAGCTTCCGGTGCGGGCAGTGTCGATGGCCTGAACGCCACGGAAACCAAAACGGCACTGGGTGATGCCTTGCAATCGCTGCTGAGTGCCGAGACGGAAGCCGACCTTCCTGCAGCCATTGTCATCTTCAGCGATGGCCTGGAGCAGGGGAGCCTGATTGCCCCAGAGCAGGCAGTGCAGCGGGCTCAGCAATTGAAGGTGCCGCTGCATACGGTCGGCATCGGTGCCGCAGACTGGGCGTATCTGCAGATCAAGTCGCTGCTCGTTCCTGATGCCCTGTTCCAAAACGATACGGTCACTGCCCAGGTACAATGGCGAGCCCAGGGAGTGAAATCCCTGCCTCTCACCATGACATTGACGCTGGCGGATGTGGTGGTGGCCCGGAAAACCATTCAGGGAACGAACGGCGAGCTGCTATCGGAAGCGCTCACTTTCGCTGTGCCCAAAACCCTGGTGAGCGATGGCCCACTCGATCTGCGGCTGACGATCACAGGTCCCGCGCTGGAAGATGCTCCGCAGCCTCAGGTGGAATGGAACCAGCGTGTTCGGTTGATTGACCGTCAGGTACGCGTGCTGCTCATCGACCATGCTCCCCGCTTTGAAACCAAGTTCCTGATGTCAGCTCTGCTCCGTGATCGCCGGGTGGAAGCCCATGTTCACTTCAGTGCCAATGACCCGGCTGGCATGCTCAAGTCTCCCTTTGAACCCAACGTCCCCATCAACCGTGCAGAACTCTTTCATTACGACATGATCATCCTGGGTGATGTCAATCCGGAAGTATGGGGCACGGAAAAGCTCGGCTGGCTTCGCGACCTGGTGCGCGATGGTGCAGGGCTGGTCGTGCTCCCGGGCAAGCGCTTTACGCCTGCTGCCTACATGAAGACATCCCTCGCTGAGGTGATCCCTGTCGATGCACCCGACGTCATGCCTCGCTTTGACGATCAGTTGAAAACCGAATCCTATCAACCGATCGTCACCCCTGCCGGTGATCGACACGAGATGCTGGCCCTGGCCGACGATGCGGAAGAGAACCGCAAAATCTGGAAGGAACTGCCTGGCTTCTATGGCACCTTTCCCGCACTGAAGCTGCGGCCGGGAGCAACATCACTGTTGACGCACCCGACCCTCAAGGCAGGCGATGTGCCTCTGCCCTTGCTCGCCCTGCAACGCTATGGGCGAGGGCAGGTGCTCTACGTGGGCACGGATGAAACCTGGCGATGGCGCGCCAATGTCGGTGAAAAGTACTTCGCCCGCTTCTGGGGGCAAGTCGTCTACCAGCTTGGCTTGCCTCGATTGCTCGGCGGCGCCCGACGGGTCCAGCTCAACTTCGATCGTACCGATCAGATCGTCGGCCAGCCCAGCTTTCTCTATGCCCGGGCCTATGATCAGGAATACGTGCCTTTGACCGATGCTCGCCTGCAGGCCAAACTCATTCCGCTGGATCGCACCGGGAAGCCCAGCGGCGAACCACCTCAGCCGCTGCCCCTCGAAGCGATCCCTGGCCAGCCAGGCAACTATCGTACGCTGCTGAGCAACGACAAACCGGGCCGCTACCTCGTCACCGTGGATGCCCCAGAGCCTGCCGCTCTGCCTTATCATGTGGACTATCCGCCCAGCGATGAACGCATTCCCGCTCCCATGGCACTGGAACGGCTCAAAAAGCTGGGCGAAAGCAGCGGGGGCAGCTTCTCCCGCGAGGAAAACCTGATCGAGCTGCCCAGCAAGGTGAAGCCTCAGGATGGATCGTATCAATATCGACGTGATGCCGTGATGTGGAACCCGTTGCCTCTCGTCCTGATGGCATTGCTCTTTTCCCTGGAACTGATCATTCGCAAGCTGACGAACCTGAGTTAACATGGCCAAGCCCAGCATATTACTGGATCGTTTGCACGAGCTGGCCCAGCACGAGAGCAGGCAACGCCTCTTCTGGGGTATCGCCTGCTGGCTGCTGGCCATGGTGGCTGCAACGCTGGTGTGCCTGGAGATCGATTGGCTGATTGACGTCTGGTACGACACACCGGAATTGCTGCGATGGACGATGCGACTTGCTCTGGTGGGCCTGGGTGGCTGGCTGGGTTACCAGTGGATTGTCCGTCCACAGCTGCATGGTTTGCAGCCAGAAGAACTCGCGATGTGGGTCGAGAAGCAGGATCCTGCCTTTGGCCATCGACTGATCTCCGCCTTGCAGTTGAATGATGCGCGATACAACCACGAAGGCATGTCCCCCGCCTTGATCGATGCTCTCACCACGGATGCCGAGACAAGTGCGAAGGCACACTCCTTCACCCAGCTACTCAGTAACCAGAGATACCAGCGTGGAGCACTGCTGCTGGCTCTGGCGCTGCTGCCCATACTGCTCTTTGCTGTTGTTCACCAATCGTGTGCAACAGTGCTGGCTAAGCGGCTGCTCGGTTCGGATGAGAGCATCCCACGGCAGGTTCAGCTCGTCACTGCATCCGCACTGCTGTATCCCCAGGGGGAACCGGTGCAATTGGAGTTCACTGCCACTGGAAGCATACCAGCATCGGTCGAGGGGGTGGTCGAAGTCGTCCCCGAAGGGCAAGCTGCTGAGAAGTATCCGCTCGTTCCCCTGACCACTGATTCGCAGTTCAATCGATACATCGCTATCATTCCTGCATCCTCCAAGCCGTTCACCTACCGAGCCTGGCTGTTCGATGGTCGCCTGCGGACGCCGGGGCATGTCACGCTCGTGCCCCGACCGGTGATCTCTTCCTGGGAAGCAGCGCTGCTCCTCCCGACTTACGTGGGCTTGCGTCCGGATCGCAAAGCCTATGAGTTGCCACAACCGAAGGGTGACCTGAAACCGGTGCCCGGTTCCTCGACCAGGCTTCAGGTATCTACGCCAACCCCCATCGTCAGTGCCACAGCGGAACTGCTAGGCCCTGTCGTCCCTGATCTCGCCAGCCGCCTGATCATGCCCGTTGGACCTGTCGCTGGCAGCTATCTCCTGGAAGCCCAACGGCTTCAGGGATGGACCCCGCTTTCCGCCGGGCCGCTCTATGTGCTGCAGCGCGTGCCTCTCGATGTGCAGTCCGATGGCCTGGGAGCCAGTGCCATCGTCATGCTTCCTGCCAATGCAGCAGCGTATCGCATCATCGTCACCGATCAGCATGGCCTCACCAACCGGCCCGTTCCTCGCCGTGCGGTGACATTCCATCCGGATGAGCTGCCTCAAATCACACTGCTGCCTGAACGCTTCTCTGAGAGCACTGATCCCGCGGATGAGATCGATCTGGAAGGTATGCCCATCCCTCAGTCAAAATCGATCCGCATCGGCTACCTCGTGAAGGATGATCTTGCACTCGACCGTGTAAACCTAAGCTATCGCATTAACGAAGGCCCCTGGGAATCGCTGCCTCTCACGGAACTGACCAGTACCGCGAAATTTGATCCACGTACCGGAGCACTGGAGAAGAGCAGTAGCAAAGATCAGGTGGCGTTCTTCGCTGTCCCGCCACAGGATGCTAAAACCCAGTTAGGCCGATCATTCGGCGGAGGCCGCTTTGACTTCCAGACGCGTACTTTGCCTCGTCTGCGGCTGGGCGATGTGTTCGAATACTGCATCGAAGCTTATGATCGCCATGACGACAAGCAGCGGCCGCCGGGCCGTTCCGTGATTCGCCGCAAGACCGTCGTCACCGATGCCCAGTTCGTGGAATGGCTGGTTCACGTCGTCCAGCAGGAGAACCGCCTGCGCCAGGTGGAACGCCAGCAGCGCAAGGTCTTCGAACCGAAGTAGCCCCTGCCATTTCTATCATTCCCACGTGCTGGGTCGCCTGCTAGACTGTGAACAGCAATAAACACATACTCCCTACGAATAACTCCGAAAGAGGATTCACCCATGCTTCGACGATGGTGCCTGCTGGCACTCTTCACCCTGTTGGCAAGCAGTTTCAGCATTACCCAGGCCCAGGAGAAAAAGGACGCTCCCAAGCAACCGACCGTGCAGCGACCCAGCAACGACAGTATCTACAAGCTGGGGCCTGACTCCAAGAAGCAGGATGGCGTTCCCGAAGGCAAGCTGAGCAGCAAGCAGACCTTCCGTGGCAAGATCTACGATAACACCGAGCACGACTACTGGGTCTATCTGCCCGCCAACCTCGACAAGAGCAAGCCCGCCAAGCTGATGGTCTTCCTGGATGGCAACAATTACGCCAACCCCAATGGCCCCTGCCGCGTCACCTATGTGTTCGACAACCTGATGCACCGCAAGGAACTGCCCCAGATCGTCGGCGTGTTCGTGATGCCCGGTGTGCCTCTCGACAGCGAAGGCAACCGCATCACCGATCGTGGCAAGACCAACGCCCAGCGCAGCATTGAATACGATACGCTATCCCCCAAGTATGCTACCTTCCTCGAAAAAGAAATGCTGCCCAAGGTCGAGAAGCAGTACGAGATCAAGTTCAGCACCAACCCCGATGACCGTGCCATCTGTGGCATCAGCTCCGGTGGCATCGCTGCCTTCACCGTAGCCTGGGAACGGCCTGACCTCTTCCGTAAGGTGATGACCCAGGTAGGCAGCTTCACCAATATCCGTGGTGGCCACGTCTATCACGATCTCGTTCGCAAATCAGAAAAGAACCCCAAGCCCATCCGCATGTTCCTGCAGGGCGGAGCCAACGATCTCGACAACCAGTTTGGCAACTGGCCCCTCGCCAACCAGCAGATGGCCGCCTCCCTGAAGTATGCCCACTACGACTACCGCTTCGAGTTCGGCACCGGCGGCCATTCGTTAGCCCACGGCGCCGCCATCATGCCCGAGGCTCTCAAATGGCTGTGGCGGGAGAAGAAGTAGCAGAAACACCATAGCCACCGGCGAGTCGCCGGTGGTGGTTCATGCGATGGTGAACGTTCCATACTGAATGACGCTCAACATCGCGAGAGCCTCCCCCCGTCATTGACGGGGGGCTAACGAACGGAATCGTTCACTCACTTTTGTTTTGCCGGGTACCCTATGCAATGGCATCAAACTTCGTGCCACAGGTAACTGAATTGCCGGTAATCTCTGGTATGCTGGTGCATAGTCTTTGCCGCTGAGGTGCGTTGCCATGTTACGATGTATCGCTGCTTTGTGCGTAGCCAGTATCTCCTTGGTCTCGCTCGCCCAGACATGGCAACAACCTGCTCCGGGATCGGTGGCTGTAACTTTGAAACCGGGCGAGCCTGGCTCCAGGCTGGCTCCTCGTTACTCGCCGAAAGGCGAACAACTGAAACTGTCTGCCAGCTCGCATTCCGGAGTGGCAGGCGTTGATCCACTGGAAGCGCAAGTCCGTCTCGGGCCTAATAAGGATGCTGCACCGCAAACCATCGTAGTTGCCCGCCGTGCAGCCGGTGAGCCTTATTCCCTTCTCTACGTTCAAGACTCGGCAACGGGCAAGCTGACATCGAAGCCCATCACCACCAAACCCAATACCGTTCGAGGCAAGCTGTGGTCTTCCTTTACTGCCGTGTTACAGGTGAATCACACCAAACCGGGTGGAACGGCTTCTCTGGAGCCTTACCCTGTGTCGTTCTGGATCGTCGTCGAGAAGGAAAGCGAGAAACCCGAAATCATTCGCATGTCCAGGCGTGGCTTCCTGCACGGTGAGGTGACGCTGGGCAATAGGCCATACGACGTCATTCTGAGTGATCGACACAACGATGGCGTCCTGGGCACGGGCGACTGGTGGGAACTTCGAATCCCATCCATTGCATCTGCAGAGGAGCGGACGGTCGGTGACTTCGCCTGGGCCGAAGGGAAAGCCTGGAAGCTGGAGCTCATCGGAACGACTGGCCGCTCGGGTCGTCTCGTTCCGTTTGACCCGGGCATCACCGAAGAACAGGATGCCCTGAAGCGGGACAGGTTGCGTGCCGACCGCCTGGCACCCCGCGCTGCCAGGCCCGTCACCTTCCGCAAGGATGTGGATGCAGCACTCAAGGAGGCAGCCGGGAACCAAGCCGTCTGCTTCATCAAGTTCGAAACCGACTGGTGCGTACCCTGCAAGCAGATGGCTCAATACGTCTTCACCGCCAGAGATGTCGCTGATGCAGCTCAAGGCATCACCTGTCTGATCGTCGATGGTGACGCTCGCAAGGATTTGACCGAGAAGTACAACGTCAAAGCATACCCGACGGGTATACTCCTCGGCACCGATGGCAAAGAGATCGCCCGCTATGTCGGCTATCAGAATGTGATCGCTACCACTGCCTTCTTCAAGAAAGCGAAGTAGTGGCTAGCGCATGCAGCCAGGTACCGTGGCATGGCTTCTTAAAACCTTCCGGGCATCTCGCTTGCCCCCATCATTACAGTCATCTGATTTTTAGGAATGATGACCATGTTCATGATCAGCAAGCAGCACTATGGCAAAGTCGATCATCTCAAGGGCCTGTTTTATGTCACCACCGAGTTTCTCTCGGTGAACTTCTTTCCCTGTATTCCGCTCGCTAGTTATTGCCTGATCGATCAGCCCAACACCCGACTAGGCGTCAAGCTCTCGTATTCCATGAAATCCATTCTGCTTGGATACTTTCGTGGCATTACCTGCGTGTTGACGGTTTTGTTCATGGTGTTTGGAGTCATTTTGACGATTCTGGATTTCAAGAAGATCCGATTCGACGAGTTCTCTCAGCCATTACAGATGATCTGCGCCAGCCTGGTGGGCGCAGGTCTGCTTGGCCTGAGTTACTTCTGGCAAAAGCCCAAGCCACTGCGCGCGCTGGAACTGGCCAAGGTGATGGGTGTTCCTCTCGAAGTCCTGGCGGAGCATTACGAGAATGATCACCAGATAGATGACCTGTTGGTGAGCAGGCAAGCTGAAGCGGGGAACCCGGAACAATAAACAATCACTTCCCTGCCTTCTGCCGTTCAAACACAAACACCACATTCCCCGTTCCCTTGGTGGCAAAGTCCTTCGGTCGATCACTGGCTGCCACACCGGGCTGTGTCATGCACACGGTCCACTTGTCGCCTTCCAGCTTGTAGATGCCGTATTGCGTTTTCCCTTTGGTGGCCCCGCTCTCGTGCAGGTTGTCGATCGTCCGGGGGCTCGACTTGGGATCCACGGTGATCGTCGCCTGGTCAGTAGTTTGGCCAAACTGTGCAGTCGATTTACCACCTGCACCCACGGTGAAGATGAACTCGGGCAGAGTCTCTTTCGGCAGCGGCGTGCCGCCCGCTTCCATGGAGACGGCTTTCCACTTTCCCTCGAGTGCCTTCAGTTCCTTCTGCACATCGTCGCCATGAATGGCACAGGCCAGCATCGGCAACAGTAACACACAGATGGATGCCAAAACAAGATTCATGGTTGTCCCCAGGTAGTTGGTGCCCTCATTGTGACGAACCAATTCCTGAACTTCAACACTATTCATATCCTAACGCTACTTCCGTGTTCCGATGAGCGTCGCCATGTCGTTAACCCCCATGATGCAGCAGTACCACGATGCCAAGGAGAAGCATCCCGGCACGGTCTTGCTCTTTCGCATGGGGGACTTCTATGAACTCTTCGGCGACGATGCGGTCGCCATCTCGAAAGAACTGCAGCTTACGCTCACCAGCCGCGATAAGCAACTGCCGATGGCAGGCTTCCCGCATCATGCCCTCGAACCGCATCTGCGCAAGCTCATCGAACGCGGGCACCGGGTGGCCATCTGTGAACAGATGGAAGATCCAGCCGTCGCTAAGGGCAT
>CAYPJB010000130.1:0-10662 GCA_964410845.1 uncultured Bacteroidales bacterium
ACCAGCCACCAGCGGCCCGAGTGGGCTGGCGATCCAGTGGAGCAGGATGCAGTCCTTCTGCTCAGCATCAGCAGGAGTGGTATCGAAGTGCTTGCTGAAGGCATCGCGAAAGCCACTGTGCGATTCGTAGCCACTACTGAAGACCGCATCATCTACTGCACTGCCATTGCGGATGTGGCTGAGAGCATGGGTCAGTCGTCGGGCACGGGCATAGGCCTGGAAAGTCATCGCATATTCCTTCTGAAAGTATCGGCGAACGGTCGCAGGATCGACGCCACGCTGCTTGAGTTGGTACTCGGTGATGCGTACCTCGGGGTGGGCTTCCACATCCGCTATGAGCTTTGCAACCCACTCAGGCTGCTCGCTGGTGGCGAGAGGCTTACACCGCTTGCAAGGCCGATAGCCTGCGAAGAGCGCTTCCCGTGCGCTGGCATAGTACTCGATGTTCCTGGGTAACGGCGGACGGGCAGGGCAGGTAGGCCGACAGAAAATCCCCGTCGTCTTCACTGCAATGAAGAAGATGCCATTGTAAGCCGGATCACGCCTTCGATGGGCCGCGAACAGTTCGTCACGAGGAGGTAATTTGCTCATGCAGGCATGGTAGTCTGCCGGTGGAAGAGCATCCACCGAGAATCAGGCGCGGATGTCGGATTCTATTCCCCTCTCCCCTCCGCGGGAGAGGGGTTAGGGGTGAGGGGGGTGCAATCGCATTAGGATGAACCATTCTACTTGGTCTGCTCTGCGGCATCTGCGAATGTCTTCTCTGCGCTCTCTGCGTTTCTGTCTTTTAACGCAGAGACCACAGAGGAAAAACGCAGAGCATGCAGAGAGACTAAGCCCACCTACTCCACCACCTCTGGCCGATGGAAGAAAATATAATCCGTATCCACCATCTTCCCGCCCACTTCATTGACCAGCATTGCAATCTGGCCCCGGTGGTACCAGGCGTGGCCGTTCACCTGGGTGAGCAGGCTTTCCAGGTCCCAGCGCATGCGTTTGCCACCCATTCCGGTAAACTCCATCTTTTCGGTCAGCTTGGCATCATCGAGTGAGTTGAGATACGTGACCCAGGCATGTTCAACCGATTCGACTTGTGCAGGCAGATCGCTCAGTTTTGTCTCTTTGGGAAAGATGTCTGGAAGGAGAGCGGATTGGCCAAGACGATACAGCCAACGCTGCCGGGCCGCTATCAAGTGAGCCATCTTGTCGATGGCTTTCTGAAAGAACGGATTGCTTCGATTTTCTTCAGGCACCGAAGCCAGCATGACCAGGCACTTGGCGTTGCTGTCCCGTTCGTGGTCGTACCAGTGGCGGAAGCGTTCGATCATCGTCTTCATCGTGATACACCTTCAGAGAGTTGACATTAGTCTATGCTCCTTCGAGCAGTTGCTTGAGTGCCTGCAGCGATTTCTTCCAGTAGGCTTTCTTTCGTGTTACTTGGGTGTTGTTCTGCAACTTCTCGTGATCGACCGTCACTTGCGACTTGGCAGTGCCCTTGCTGTAAAAGTTGACCGTGACGCTGCTGGGGCCGCCATCCCAGGTGATGCGCAATGACTTGTTCAGGTTCGCTTTGCGAATTTGTATCGGTGCAGCAGGCAACCACTTCTCACGCTGCTTTTCGTTTGCCCAAGCCTGATAGAGTGATTCGAGCTGCACCGCGATGGTAATGCTGCCACTGGCTGCAAAAGTACCATCACACTTCTGATGGACTTCACGCAGTCCATGCACGCGTTCGAACTCCACGGTGATCATCTGCGCCCACCACATGCCCGCTCCATGATGAGCCGCCAGCTTGGCGATCTCCTTATGGGTGAGTTCGTGAGCCTTGTCCTTCTTCAGCAAGGAAAACCAAGCCTTCCAGTTCTTGCCGGTTGCCTTGACGACGGATTCATCGGAGATGGAAGGTTTCATTGGCTTCCCTGTGTATGAAAGTCTCAAGCGTTGACAGCCCATAGCGCCAGTTAGGGGAGGCGTGCAATCGCTGTACATCATTCACTTAACAAGTATCACTTTCTCTTGTCGCGAGGTCTCCCCTGGCTTGCGCCTTGCGCTACGGGCTGCCATCGAGAGTGCATTCCTATCTTATACGAGTGACATTACAGCATACCTACCGGATCGATATCGACGGTAATCTCCACCCCTTCAATCGCTTCGTAGGCTGCTTGTACTGCTCGAATGGTACCATGCAGGGTCTTCACGCTGCCAGAAAGAACCAGCACGTGGTAGCGATACCAGCCTTCGAGCTTTTTCAGTGGTGCCTCAGCGGGGCCCAGGATTTTGATGCCTTTGGGGAGATGCACTTGCAAGAGCAACCCCCAACGTTCAGCAGCCTTTTGAACTCGCATGGCATCGCGACATCGAAAGATGATGCGGGCCAGGCGGGCACTGGGGGGGAACTGGTGCAGACTGCGTGAAGCTAACTCAGCATCAGCGAAGGTGCGATAGTCGTGCTTCACAGCCAGCTTGATACAGGGGTGATCGGGATGGAAGGTCTGCACCAGTACCTTGCCACCATGTTCACCTCGTCCGGCACGGCCTGCTACCTGGGCAAGCAATTGGAATGTGCGCTCACTGGCACGGAAGTCAGGGAGGTGCAAGGCCTGATCAGCATAGACCACACCAACGAGGGTGACCGTCGGCACATCCAGCCCCTTGGCAATCATCTGGGTGCCGAAGAGGATACGTATCTCACCGTTCTGGAAAGCTTTGAAGATCTTCGCATGACTACCCGTCTTCTTGGTGGCATCAGCATCCATGCGGGCAGCGGTGATGCCGGGGAACTTGATCGCCAGTTCTTCTTCGAGTTTCTCGGTACCCAGGCCATAATAGCGCAAGCTGCCAACGCCACAGGTGGTGCACCGTTTGGGCGGATTGATCTCGTAGCCACAGTAATGGCAGACTGCCAGTCCCGTCATATCACGCTGTTCGCCTCGGTAGCCCTGCGCTGTCTGTGGCCCGCTAGCAGTCTCTTTAGGTTTACCCCCACGGTGATAGGTCATGGCCACATCACAGAACTTGCACTTCACCGTTTGGCCACAATCAGGACAGAATAGGCAAGTATCGAAGCCTCGGCGATTAAGGAGCAGAATGACCTGCCCACCAGCATCAAGTGCCTGCTTGGTCGCTGCCTCTAGACTCGGGCTGATAGCCTTGTACGGCCCCGGTGGCAGCTTCTCATGCCGCATGTCAATCACACCCACCGGAGGCAGTGGTCTGCCACTGACACGTTCAGGCAGATCGAGTTGAGTATAAGTACCCTTCTTGGCGTTGTTCCACGTTTCCAGCGAGGGCGTGGCGGAACCAAGGATGATGGGGATGCCTTCCTGATGAGCCCGCACGATGGCGAGATCGCGGCCATGATAGCGAGGCGTCGCTTCCTGCTTGAAGCTCGATTCGTGCTCTTCATCGACGATGATCAAGCCGAGGTTGGCGGTCGGTGCAAAGATGGCACTGCGGGCACCTACTATCACGGGAACGTTTCCGGTGGCGATGCGCCGCCAATGGCTGCCTCGATCAGCATCAGTCAAGTGACTGTGCAACACAGCGACGGAACCAAAGCGTGCTTCAAACCGCTGTATTGCTTGTGGGGTAAGACTGATTTCGGGCACCATGACCAATGCCTGCTTGCCAGCTCGCACCACATGATCAATCGCCTGCAGGTAGACTTCAGTTTTTCCACTACCCGTAACGCCGTACAGCAGGAAGCAGTGGAAGCCTCCCGTTTCGAGCTGTTTGATGATGACAGCTAATGCATCCTGCTGATGTTGATTGAGAACGAGAGGTTGCTGAGTCGGTACTGCTTTGGCAGGTAGCAGATGGGTTTCCACCCGTCGCTTCTCACGGGTAGCGTAGCCTCGCTCGACCAGACCCCAGAGTACAGCCAGTGAGCAATCGGTTTCTTCCACCACCAGGTTCGCCAGATGCTGGCCGGGATGATCACGCAGGTACTGAAGTGCGATGGCTTGCTTCTTACTCAACCTGGGCGGGGCAATGGGTAGCAATGGTTCAGCAACTGCTGCAATGAAGTCCTTTTCGCGCGAACCGGCCTGAGCCTTGGCTGCAGCGGGGATCACTGCATCGAGCGCCTGGCCCCAGCCACAGAAGTAATAGTCCGCCAGCCACTGGGTTAGCTTCAGCAACTCAGGAGTGAAGAGCGGATCACTATCGATGACCTTGGTGACGAACTTGGTTTTGAACTCGGGTTTGACATTGGTGATGCCCACACAGAAGCCAATGGCTTGGGAGTTGCCTCGCCCAAGGGGCACGATGAGCCGCTTGCCTGCGACGACATCAGTCTGCAACTCTTCGGGAATCGCGTAGGTGAAGACTGTCGTCAGCGGACGGTTGAAGATCACCTGAGCGTACCCCACCGCTTCCGGCAATTCGGGCGGCAGGTTTACATCAGGGAAGAGCATATCATCGGGCATAGCTGGTGATTATAGCAAACGTCGAACTATCAATCGCTTGATGCCGGTATTACAATGAAACCATGTCGACATGGACGCTTCCAACCCTGGCTTTGCCTGACTTCGCATGGGCGCTACTGTTATTGCCGGCAGTGGTGTTGTTGTGGGCGATCAGTCGTCGTCAGCGTCAGCGGGCTCTGGAATCATGGGGTGCCAGCAGTTTCTGGACTCCGATCCATCGACGATTGGGCCGCTGGTTACTCTTCGTGTTGATGGCTGGTTTGATACTTGGATTGATGGGCCTTCAATGGGGGAAAGAGACGATTACACCTACCACTTCGGTGAGGGATCTTTTTCTGGCAGTTGATGTCAGTCAAAGTATGCTGGCCGAAGATCGACCACCGTTGAGCCGGTTACAGCGAGCCAGGCAGGCCATCGTGGAATTACTGACAGCACTCCGGCAGGAAAAAAGTCAGACTCGGGTAGGCCTCATTGTCTTCGCTGGTAATGCCAGGTTGCTTTCGCCACCAACACTGGATTTGCAGCATGTTCAACAGTTGGTGGAAGGACTTTCTCCAGAAAGCCTGGGGATGTTTGGACGATTAAAGCAATTGCAAGATGGCACAGTGGGTACCAGCCTGGCATCACTCGCCCCTCTTTTGCAGAACTGGGATAAGCTGCACACAGCAAACCGTGAGAGCATCGAGTGTCTTGTGATTTCCGATGGCGATGATCTTGGCACAACACTAGAAGAAACGCTTTGGTCGAACGTTCCCTATCGGGTTCATGCCTGGGCCGTGGGAGATGCGACAAAAGCCTGGCCCATACCATTCCAGAGTGGTTATCTCATGCTTGACAAGAATGATGGAAGTGCTCCAGAGCGTGTTCTGACGCAGAGGCGTGATGATATTCTTTCCAGTTTGATCCGCCTGAAGTCAGGCAGCTTCCAGAGCGAAAACGGTTCTCCGCAGCCCCTGGTTGATTGGTGGCAGAAGCAAGCTGGAGAAGTGCCAACCTATTTGCTGGAAAGCCAGGCTCGCATTCAACCGATCAATCGATCTGCCTGGCTGATTGGAGTGTCTGGAATCATCCTGCTGCTCGAAGTGACTTTCGGAGGAGCTCGTCAACGACGATGGTAAACCGCAAACTCTACATTTTCCTGGGTCTAGTTCTGTTGGTTATACCTGCAGGCGAAGAACATATGCCATCCCTGGTGAAAGGATACCAGGCTTATGTGAACGCTGATTATGACACCGCACTGCATGAATACGAATTGGCTCTTCAGCAGAGTAATGATCCAGGCCGCTATGCCCTTGATTTAGGTGCCATCGCAGCTCAGGCTGGGCGTTACAGCGAAGCAGTACAATGGTTCAGTCGATCATTGGAGGATGCAACTGTTGAACGCCAGCTTATCGCCTTGTATGGTCAGGCTACATCTCTGACGCACCTGGCAGGCACACAGCAAGGCAAGCGGGCAGTGATGTTGCTCGAAAGAGCCATCGCAGGTTATCAGCAAACATTGCTGCGATTGGCAGATGTACTCAAGCAGAATGCCAGCCGCTCCCATCGAATTGTCGAGAAGCAGGATATCGAACACAACCTGAACATAGCCATCGCACTGCTCAAACAGAAGCAACAGGAGCCTGAACCGCCTGAGCAGCCTGAACAACCAGACAACACCACGCCTCCTAGCCTGACCAGCGATGGAACTGGAACCGGGAACGCCAGAGTCGGCTCCATGCAGGGACCAAGAGGTAGCGAGAGTGCCAGCAGTTCCACGGAACAATCCATCCCGGGCCGAGGCAATCTGCCTGCTCTGCCTGACGATGAAGAGGCTCCGCCCATCTCCGCCGAAGAAGCAGAACGCCGACTCCAGCAGTTATTGAAGCGACTTCGTCAGCCGCTCTCGACCGCTCCCTTGAAACCCGGCAACAGGGATTGGTAATGCAGCCACTGTTGTTCCTCCTCTGCTTCATGACTGCTCAGATCAAGTCTGAGCCTGGGAAGCTGACGCTTTCTACATCTAAAGTACGACCTTTCGCTGGTGAATTAATCGATCTGACACTTACCATCGAAACCAGTAATCAGGCTCAGGAGCTATTGCAGGTTCCTTGGGCATTCGATCAGCCAGGCTGGCAACTAAAGCATGAAGAATGGTTGCGTGGTTACCGTCAGACATTGCCCGGTAGCCTGGCGGTGATGTATGAAGGCAAGTTGCTTTATGTGCCACGAGTGCAGCCAGGGGAATATCAGCTTCGCTGGAAATATCGACTGCCAGCACGTGTAGAGAACGATTCGCTGGTGCTTGATGCTGTTTCTCTCGGTGCCAGGAAGACCAACGCCCTCCATCTGGAAGTGAGGTCGTTGCCAGTAATACTTCCTTTGCCGCAGGAATGGTACCTGGGGATGGGGCCCTTTCAGGTGACAGCACGTTGGCAGCAGCCTCAGGTGTCGTTGGGTGATGAGACAATACTCGAACTGGCCATCAGCGGAGCAGGGGATCTGGCCAGCATTGCATCCCCTCAACTTACCGAGCTTCCAGGTTGGGATGCTTCCAAAGTGCTCCTCGAAGCCATGCCTGTGGAGATGCAGCAGGGGCTTCGTCTCGTTCGATACAAAGTTCGTCCACGACAACAGCAGCAGGTACTTACTCCTCTGAAGGTGCGTTACTTCCATCCGGATCAGGAACGCTGGATGACTGCTACAGTGCCGATTCCACCACTGACGATTGCAAGCGCTAGAGCGCTGCTACAGATACCAACAGGGTCTACAGTTAACGATGCGTGGCTACATTTGCCGCAGTTGCTGCGTGATGCTTATTCCTTGTCGTCGCAAACCCGGCGAAATACCGGTTGGATATCCTGGGCTATCGCGTTGCCTGCTATCATCCTGATGGCGTTGTTCCTCCAATTCGTCATGGGGTGCTGGCAGGGCTTTACCATGACGCCAGCCAAACGCTGGCGACTGGCGGCTCGTGCAACTCGTCGGTACTTACGACATGTGAATCTCACTCCCGAACAAACCTATCGACTGCTGAACCAGTTCCTGCAACGTGGAAGTGATTATCAGGGCACATCGGATCACGACCAATTGCTTGAGGCATCTACAGGTCTGCCGGTTGAACTGGAAATCAAGCAACTGCTGATCGCAATGCAGAATTGGCAGTTTGGCCCTGCACCTGTTCAGCAATCAGTTATTGAGAGCACGTTCGACAAGCTCCTCTCTTCCGCTGAGGAGATCGCATGCTGACGCTGGTAATGAGCGTGATATTCACGGTAATTCCGCAAGATGCAGTCTCGCTTCCTGCCTGGATAGCCACCTTGCATGATTATGAACAACGTTACGGACGCGATAGCTGGTCGCTTGGTCAACTGGAGCAGGCACGAGCTTCGGTGGTCGATCCTCGATGGTGCAAATCCAGTCAGCCGGCATGGTGGATTGATTTGTATCGATGGTATCTGGATTACCACTTTCTACTTTACTTGCTCCTTACTCTACTTGGCTGCATCGCTTGTTGCTGGTGCTACTGGCATCGACGGCTTCGACTTTGTTGCGTGCTCGCTCTTGCGTGGTTGGCACTGGGTGTCACCGGTTGGTGTCTCATATCCCCACCACACTCCCCCCTCGTTGTGATCAAGCAACCTGCACTGGCCGTACGAATCGGCAACGGAATTACGTATCCCCCACTCCTCGTGAATGGCGAGCCAGTGCTACTTGGGGCTGGTGTGGAAGCGAAATACCGAACTGAGCGAACGAATGGCTGGGTGCAGATAGAACTCAAAGACAACATCCTTGGGTGGGTACCCAAGGATGCAGTGTATATCATCGACCAGCAGTAATTATCTGGCAGCAGTCATCTGTTGCAACTCTGCTATTTTCTGCCGACACTCGGCCAGTCGAAGGTTGACAGCATCGAGCCAGATGTTGCCATTGGTGGGCTGCACTAAAACCTGATAGCGTTCGAACCATGCTGCAGCGGAACTGTATAGTTCGAGTGGTGTTGGGGAATCTGCAGGCAAGCGAGCTGATGGGTTGTTTCGGAGTCGCATTTCAGCACGAATCGCCAGCTCCATTTTAGCCAGGCCCATGAAATAGGTCATGTGTTCACGCATGTCAGGCATCGCCCATTCGATGCCAAGCTGGTTCAGACTCTGTCGTACAGTATTGTCCTTCCAGCTCGTCTCCAACTGCATAAAGAGCTTGCGACACTTGAGATCCAGTTCACGCTCTTCCTTGCTGCCTTTGGCAGCGGTGGAAAGCAGTTGTTGGCTTTCCTGCAGATCTTTGGTCCAATCCACCATGTTCTTGAGAACAGTGTTCTTGGTGTAAGAAATGGTGTTGACCATATCTCGACGAATCATTTCCAGGGCACGATCAATACGATTGTCGAGCCGGGAGATACGTTCCACAGCCTGGTGTGGCTTGCCACGAACCAGCAGGTCACGTCCGCCACCGGGTTCCAATCGCAGATTGACGAAGATCCTGTCGAATTCGTTAAACAGCCTCTGAGACATGCTGGTCATGCTCAGTTTAGCTTCTGCTTCACGTGCCCAATCAGGAATCAATCGGTTACGGGGAATGACCAGTTCGGTCAGTCGTGGATCACCCTTGGAGCCTTCAACATACTTCTGATAAACCGTGCCAGGAAAACCTGAACGATTGATGGCAGCCCACGGTTTCACGGTGTACCCTGCCTCCGTGAAGCGTTTCACCCGGGCAGCAACATCATCGTGTAGTTTGACGATCACCTTGATACCTTCAAATTCCTTCTCAAGCATCTCCATGCGGGGAGCCAGCGAATTGATGCTGCAGACGAGTACGAGTTCAGCATTGGCCAGTTGAGTGACCGTGGTGGTATCTGCCAGCTTGCCCAGTAGACGGGGGTTCTTCTTGAGTTCATCCCAGGTTGCAATGGAACCAGGAGTTTCCCCAGCCAATGGCTTGCCTGCGCCAGCGTCGAAGAGATAAAGTTTCTTGTTGATCAGTACTGCAGCCAGGATAGATACTTGTCGATCCTCGATGACGTTATCCTGTCGTACCTGGGTTTTGACAATGACAGCACCTGCATCAATATCGGTTTGCCCGAGCAATCCCAGGAATACACGCAGACGATCTTCGGAGTCACCAGCTCCCAGTCGCAGGATTTCATGAGCAGGCCACTCTTTGATTCCTGGTGGGTTCGGTCGGTTGGCTACCTGACGCATGGTCCATTCGAAAAGGTACTTCACCAGTTTCATCTGGAAGGCTGCCAAGGCTTCAGGATTATTGCGGGAGGGCATTTCTCCCAGGTCATTCATCAGTGATGAGACTGCATCCCGGTAGAGCAGGCAGGAATCGATATAGCTGGAATCAGGCAGCGTATTGAACAGACGGTTCTTGACATCATCGACACGTCGGGCCCGTTCGAAGTCATTCTTCACTTCGCTGAGCAGTTGCCTGAGAACGGCATCCTGTTCCGGGCTGAGGGGCAACTGCTTCTGGTTGCGGTCGCCTTTGTAGTCGAAGTAGCTGTTGAGCTGTTCGACCACGGTGCGGAACGTGGCCAGATTGGTCTTTTCCGAAAGAAGCTGTTCAAGAATGACAGCAGCCTGGTTTTCATCCGACTGCACATTCTTGGTAGCTTCCTGATACTGGTTGCAGCCAGCGAAGAGGATCGCCATGCAAAGTAAAGCAAAACCACGCATCATCATCTGTTTCCCGAATTACGAAGTAAGGGCTGCCCGTATCTTCAAACAAGTGTTTACCAGCGAGGGGAAATCGGCAAGTGGCAGCATGTTCGGCCCATCGCTGGGTGCCTTGTCTGGTTCAGGATGCACTTCGAGGAAGACTCCGTCGCATCCTACTGCCACTGCTGCCTTAGTTAAGTAAGGCACCATCCGACGATCACCACCGGAACGGTCGCCCGCACCCCCTGGAGACTGTACGCTGTGAGTCGCATCAAAGATCACTGGAAAGCCATATTCCTGCATTTGCGGGATGGCCCGGAAGTCGGTCACCAGGTTGTGGTAGCCGAAAGTCGAACCCCGTTCGGTGAGCAGAATCCGCTCGCAACCCACTTCTTTCAGCTTATTGACGACGTTTTTCATGTCGCTGGGGGCCATGAACTGCCCCTTTTTCACATTAACGACTCTGCCGGTTTTGCCAGCAGCTTCCAGCATATCGGTCTGCCGAGCGAGGAAAGCTGGTACCTGCAGGATATCGCATACCTGGGCTACCTGTTCAGCCTGCCATGGCTCATGGAAATCGGTAATGACTG
>CAYPJB010000131.1:0-10645 GCA_964410845.1 uncultured Bacteroidales bacterium
AATCATGTTCCCGCCAGGATGCTTTGCAGACATAGGCAGTTAATGACAAGAAAAACCAACCAGATAAAGCAAGGAGGGCTAATGGATGACTACGCTTGAGCGTATACCCCACCGTCATGACAATTGCAGGAAGCATCAACGAGAAATCATAACTGAAAGCATACGGGCAAGCTGCAAGCCAGAGAGACATCACTAAGACGCCGAGTGGATCCTGCATTGATCTTGTCCATGCCAGCCAAACGATTAGCCCCAGAACGGCTGAACACCAAACCCAGGACAAGTAGCTGAAGTTGTCGCCAAAAACACTTCTTCCTCCTCCGTCAAGCGTTGCATTGAGCCACTGCCTCGGGTTTGATTGTTGGAGAGAATGTATGTACTCCATCCAGATGGTAGGGCGAATCAGAAATGTAGCCAGTATCACGAGCGTTAGCGTGGCGAAAAAAGAAATCAGCATAGTCCACTGCTTTTGGCGGTATCCCAGAACAAGAGCGTAAACTACCAACCCGAACCCCAAGTGTGGCTTGATGATTGTTAAGATGAGTGCAATGCCAGCCAGCATAGGATGTTGCTTCTTCATGCTCCAGTACCAGAGAGCGTAGCCGAAGAGCAACCAGGCGCTCACTTGTCCCAAGCCCAAAAGCGTCCAGTTTGGTACCCAAATGGCCATGACAGCTATGCCCACTGGATAAATATTTGTCAGAAACAGTCTGTCCCAAAGAAGACAGCTGATGAATAACAAGCATAAGTTGAGTATTAAGTGAATTTCAATGGCAGTCGAAAAGTCGAGCCAGCCTAATGGGATAAAAGGCAGCAGTGATGTGGGAGGCCCGTAAGGTACTTGCGGACTACCTGAATGGCCTAGTTTTCGCTGAATAGCTCCAACTTTTTCGTGGTCATAGGGATTATGCCCTTCGAGAATGAGCCTGCTGGTAGCGTAATATTGCTTGAAATCAGTGCCACCGAAGGGGATGGCAGGTTTCTGAACCTCATCAGTTATCAGGAGCAGCGCTATCAGCAAATGACCGCAATTCTGTGCCAACATCGTCAGTTATTCCTTTGACATCCTTACAGAACATGACCTATCTTTCAGGTATTGTCCAACGATTAACCCTGGAGCCCACCAGTGGCTATTCGCTTTTTTTGCGATCAGTGTGGTCAGAAAATCAAGGCGCAAGACGATATGGCCGGCATGCGTATCGCCTGTCCGACCTGTCGTGATCCGCAAACGGTTCCCATACCAGTTGCAGGCTCCAAGCCAGCCGTTACAGATCGAGCCGATGCTCAAGCCTTGAAAATGGCTGGCCATTTTGACCCGATGGACTTCACTTCCACAGTAACAGGATATCAACAGCAGAAGAAAGTACTGGCTGCAGATGATAAATCACTGCCAGTCAACCAGGTGAAGCCGGTCAGGACCTTGCGTGGGTCGCTATATTTTATCTTTCTCCTGGGGCTCATTCCACTGGTGATGACCATGCTCTCCGGGAATGATGAAAGCGTCATCAAGCAGTTGGAACGAGCCATCGACACAGAACTGCGTGGGGAAAAACAGAAGAAAGCACGGATCACGCTGGACCTGGCCAAGAAGGGCAGACTAGGTCTGGATGATGTACTGGCTTATTTTCCAAACAAGAAACTCAAGTCGGCCTGGCTTCCACGAGACACAGATAAACACTACTACCTGGCTTTGGTTTGTACCTTTGGTGCTGTTCTTGTAGTTGCCATCTGTTTGCCGAAAGGTTTTACGCGTGTGCCACTCATGGCCATGATTGGTGGATTTACCAGCATCTTTGGAATTGGGATGCTGTTGATACTGCAATACATCGCCACTACTGGCATTGGCATTTTTATTGCAGGCCCATTTGCCATCATCATTTACATGATAGGTATCGCGTATCGCTCACTCATGAATCCGGATCTTCCCTTCATTCAGTGCCTAGCCAGTTACACTTTTGGCGTCGGGTTATGTGAAGAGATTATCAAGGCATTGCCGATCTTCATTATCTTCATGGGCCGAACTCGTTTGCGATGGCACGAATGTTGTGCCATGGGGCTCGCTTCTGGCATTGGATTTGGCATCGCGGAAGGCATTCATTATTCCAGTACGATGTATAACGGTCTCTGTGATCAGAGTATGTACATGGTTCGATTCATCTCTTGTGTCACGCTTCATGCCATCTGGTGTGCAGCGTCTGCTCTCTTCCTTCATCGCTTTCAGAAACTGACGCATGGTAGTTTGACCTTTCTCACAGCGTTCTACCGTTTGTTCATTCTCATCTCCATCCCGATGGTGTTGCATGGGCTGTATGACACATTCCTCAGCAAGGAAATGGATAGCCTGGCACTCACAGTTGCTGTATTCAGCTTTGGCTGGCTGGTCATCATGATTGAGACAGCCCGTGAGAAAGAAGGTGACATGCTCGTGCAAGTCAGTAACGTGAAGAATGAAAGCACTCCTCTCCACGCGCAACAAGAACTGACTCAGCCTGTTGAAGGACCTGTCCATGCAGCTAGCCCAAGTCCGCTTTAAGGGTCGCAAACGAGTCGCCGTGGTGAGTGGTGATGAACTGCAATTACTCCCCCGCCCCAAGCAGGATGGCCTTAAGCTGCATGAAATCCTACACAGCAAGAACCCGCACAAGGCTGTGCAGAAACTGCTGAAGCGGAGCAAGAGCGTTAATCAAGACGAAGTGACTTGGCTCGCCCCGATCTGCCAGCAGGAGGTGTGGGCTGCAGGTGTTACCTACAAACGTTCCATGACAGGTCGAAAACAGGAAAGTAAAGGGGCTGCCAGGTTCTACGACGATGTCTACAAGGCAGAACGGCCGGAGATATTCTTCAAGGCCACACCTCATCGTGTGGTAGGCCACCAGCAACCTATCCGCATTCGCCAGGATTCGACCTGGAACGTTCCCGAGCCGGAACTGACGCTCGTTCTCAATCCTGAGATGAAACTCGTTGGCTACACCATTGGCAACGATGTCAGCTCACGTTCCATCGAAGGGGAAAACCCACTCTATCTACCACAAGCCAAGAGTTATCTTGGATGTGCAGCTCTTGGCCCGGTAATTACTCTGGCCGAAGATGGAATGGACCCTGCCAGTTGGAAGGTACAGATTGATATTCTGCGTGATGGAAAGAACGTGTTCACTGGCGGTACCAGTGTTGGCGAGATGGTTCGCACTCTCTCTGAGTTGATAGGCTGGCTCGGACGAGATAATGCCTTCCCTCATGGTTGCTTCTTCATGACGGGTACAGGCATCGTGCCGGAGAAGGAGTTTACGATGGATGCCGGCGATGTGGTGGAGATTGCGATCGATGAATTAGGGAAGTTGATCAATCCGGTAGTGCAAGTAAAAGCTAACCAATCTTGCGTCCCACAAACCGATAATAAGGCATCCGCACCAACGGCATGAATGGCAGTTTTGCCTTGGCTTCGTTCAGGCTCACCGTCTCGAAACGATGTTGCAAGTATGGCACATGATCCGGGCTGGGGAAGACGTTGTCTGCATCGAACCAGGTGCGCCAGAAATGCCTCGTAGACCAGGCATGTTGTGTCCTTGGCTGCTCGGACCATTTGCGACTGACATAAAAATCGACCACGCCGATGATGCCACCCGGTTTCAGCAATCGGTAGGCTGCATCGATGGCGGCAAACCAGTCGGGAATCATTGTCAGCGAATAGGAGAACGTGACCACATCCGCAAGCTGCCCATCCGGCAAGCTGAACTTAGTCGCGTCGGCATGTAGTGTTTTCACATTGGTCCAGCCTCGCTGTGCGATGCGCTGATCAGCCACTTTCAGAAGCGAGGGAGTAAGATCGACGATGTAAGCCAGTTTCAGCTTGTTAATTGACTCGCCGAGATACTCGATATTGGAACCGGTGCCACCGCCGATGTCTGCCCAGACGCCACCATCAGGAACAGGAATGCTCTGATAGAGTGCCTCGCGGCCTTGCAGCAACCTCTTGCGGAAGTCGTCGTAGGCTTGAGCCTGTCCGCCGTAGAAGCTTTCCAGGCGATCCTGATGCGATTTCCCACGCACCGGGGCGAGCGTCAGGTGGTACAGCACTTTGAGGTCAGACCACGTGCTCATTTCTTGAGATCCGCAATATAGAAGGAGCCGTAGGTATGAACGCGATCCTTAACATGGAGTTCCTTGGCCATTTCAGGTTTGAAGTGTAGCAGCTCACGCATCGTGTGAACCTTGCCTTTCACATCAACCTGTAATGGCTCAACGTAGTCGACTTCGAGCCCGCCGGACCGGTAAATGATCTTTGTTTCTGGAGCAGCTCGATCGACAATGGCTTGCCATTCGTCTCGTAAATAGGGCAGCTTGAAGAAGGCCAGCCAATCCATGTGATCGAGCAAGACAAACCGCGAAATGGTCGAATCGGTCTCTCTCAGGAAACTGGTCACAGTGGATGTATGTGTAGTCACCTGGTCTATCAAGCCACCTTTGAGCTTCTCGAAGTTCTCTTTCTTCAGATACTCAGGACAGCATTCCGGAGTGTATTCGCCAGTCAGATAGACACGCCAGAAGTAGTTGTTCTGTAGAGGCAACTTGGCGAAGACCGTCTCCATGCAGTCCTCGATGAACTGGGCAATACCACCCTTGTAGTACCGTTCCACCTGCAGTCGTTGCGGCCTTGGAACTCCGAGTAAAGACAGAGTTGCATCCCGACGTACCGCCCAGCGGATGAACTTCTTCCAGAAGCGAGGCTTCAGCCGTTGGTGATAAACTTGATCCTGTTCTTCCACCGTCTTGCAGGCGAAAAGTGCTTCCAGATCATCCCGCACCTTGGCAACCCGATCCACATAGGTGTTGATCATGCGGGCAAAGGTGCCGGAAGTGCCACGGAAATAGAAGCTGGATCGCCAGCCGGTGCCTGCAAAAAACTTGAAGCGGCGATCCCAGAACTGGTGAGCCCACTTGGGAAGTGCAGGTCGTAAGCTATCAGTGTAGATTTCGCGAATGCGCGGGTGCTTGCCTTGCCCGAAGAGCTGATAGAAATCGTCGTAGCTCAACTGCTTGATGGCGGCCTTCTTCAGTTCGAGAAGAGCATTCTGGCGGTAGTTCATGTCCACCGCATGCACCCGCCCTGCCCCGGCAAGCAGGTAGTCCAGAGCATTGCAGCCAGCCGAGGTGATGACAAGCACTGTGTCCCTGGGGGTCAGTTCCAGGGCGATACGATCAAGTGCAGGGTCTTCCCAGCAGGTGTTGTAAACGAGGTTGTGCCCATGCACCATGTGAAAGCACTTGTCGCTCAGCCATTGCTGCAACTTCCGTTTCATGAATGCTCCCAAACTTGTATCCTTGAAGATATGGATAGCTTTGCCTGCGTGAAGACAGGCTGAAGCTTCATAATGCTTCACGGGATACTTGCAGCATGACCAGCCTGTTTCTCCTGTCGATATTGTTCATGCAGGGGCCTGCCACCCCGGATGCCACCATCCAGGCCTTTCGTGCTGCCATTGCCAAGGCTGATGTGGAAGCTTTTGCGAACCTCACCGGGGGGCCGCCGGGTGCAACACTGCGAAAGATGGCGTTTGCCATCAAGAAGGCTCAAACTGCATCAGATGCCTTCTCGAAAGCACTGGCAGATAAGCCTGCCCTTGGTGTGAGTAATCCGTTTGCCAATAACCTCAATCCGCTGACAGGCTACCTGCTCGAGGTTATCGAACTGACACCCGGTAAAGATCAGCACCTGGTCCGCGTTCGCTTTGGCACCACTGGCAAGCTGCAGGAAGAGACGCTGAGCATCAGGAAAGAAGACGACGCTTTCCGTGTCTCTCTCCCCAGCGCCTATCTGAAATCAGTAAACAGCATCATGCCTGAACAACTTTCCAGACAAATCGAAACACTTGGCAAGCTCACTACACAACTGACGAGCTTGACAGAACAAGTAACCAAAGGTGAACTGGCTACCAAAGAAGCTGTGCTGTTGAAGCTGGCACAAGCCATGAAAGAGATCAAGTAAATTACTCCTCGAGCAACTTTTTTACCTTGGCAAACTTTTCATTAGGCACCGTGATCGTCAGATTGTAATGCACAATCTGCCAGGTACCCTTCTCTAGACGTAACACGCCACTTCCACGAGCAGGTCCCAGGTTTTGCGTCTTCAGGTCTTCATCAAACCACGCCAGTTTGCCATCACCTGACAGCATGATGGCTCGCCGATTGGCGGCAAACGACCATGCTTTCCCCTTGGCGAAATGGGGATGAGCAAATGACTGGAACGCTTTCTTGTCCCAGCGCTCGGAGGCATCAGTGCCCAGAAAGATGGAATCATCTGAAAGATGCTTGAAGTAGCCTGCTTCATCCGCCTTGGATGCAGCGAGGTGCCAGTCGTCGAGCACCCTGGCAATGTCCACTTTCGGGTCTTGGATGAGCACGCTGAGGATGACGAGAAGCATGTTACTTTCCTGAGATTTTGACACTGTTATCGATATGGAGCATGATAGTCGGGCTGCCATGCTCTGTGCCTTTGCCTTCGCGTTTGGCGACCACCACTAGTGGCACCTGGCCTGGCTTCACCCAGGGTTCCGCCTTCAGTGTAAATGTGCGAACCATATCTCGTTCGGTGATGAGAATGCCATTGAGACCGACATCGGTAACTTGAACGCCGTAAGGCAATCCACGAACTTCCAGTGGTATGCGTCCCTTGAAGCCATTGCGGCGTTCAATCCTGATGGTGATCTGGGTGGATCCTCCAGGCTGAAGCTGAACCACAGGGGATTCAACCATGGTCACAATATCGCCCGGGGGTATGAGCTTGGGGGATTGGCCAGGCACCTCGAGCTTTTGCTTTGTGCCTCCAATCGATGCCTCCGCGATCAGGGTAAAAGGCTTGAGTTCTCCTTTAGCCACTGGGGTTGCTTCTAATGCGATAACTGTCGTTTCCTCCTCTGCTTCGATGCGGGCAGAGGCAGCTTGAAGACTGTTGTCCAGATTTTGCAGACTGATATTGATTGGACCTGCATAGCCATCGTGACGTACTGCTGTCACGGTGATTGGCGATGCTCCATTGGTGGTGAGTTTCGGTTCTTTGGGTGAAAAATCGACGGTGAAACCTGGTTTGGGCTCTCGTACTGTCAAGGCGTAACCGAAGTTAACTCCACCGCGACGCTCGGCATCACTGATCTGCACGGTGTACTTGCCATCGGCAGGTGGATCGAAAAGCAGGAAAGAATCCTTTCCCTTCCCCTGCCCGCCATCATCGTTACGGTAGTAGAGGATGAAATTCGGGTAGCCGTTGTTTGGCAACTGCGTCCCTGGTGGATGTAGATCAACCTGATAGATTGAGCCCCCGAGTGGCACTGCGCGAGGAGTGGTACCCAGGTAGCCCAGCCGCTTGCCGGATCGTGTCCAGAATTTACAGTCTTCGTCCGGACCTTTCGGCATATCACGCAGTCGGAGGAGTTCGGTACCGATGTAGAGATAGTCGTTCTGGCCAAAGCCTGCCCAGTTCTCGAGCCGCAGGCCCGGGTCGCTGGCATCACGATCTCGCAGGGTAATATAGGTTTTTGCTTTCGTACTCAGACGAGCGCGTTCGACGGGTTTACCTTGGCAATCGAGAATTTCGATTACCGAATCAAGATCGCTGCCAAGGCGGGCCGCGTGCACTTCGACAACAAGTGACTTCCCCTTCGAAGCTGAAAACTGCCAACGGTGATGTTCATCAGCCTGCAGAAATTGTCCCTGGCCGGTGCCCGGTATGTTGATTGCTCCACTGTTATTGGTGAGCCTGCTCTGATTTCGTTGGGTCACCTTTAATTCTGGCAGTTTGAGTTTCATTCCCGCGATGGGCCAGGGCAAGGAAATCTGGTAATCATCTGTGCGTGCATCGGGCTTCACTTTAATTGCTTGGACGCCTTGAAGGTGCACCCCTTCGACGTGGACGCTGGTCTCTACACTACCCTGTACTTCCAAAGGAAAATGAGAGATAAGTACTGGCACAGGACCTGCGTGCAGTCGATAGCTATAGCTTTCCCCACCACGGTATTCCTTATCACGGATGGCCAGCGTGATCGTTTGGCTTGTCGGGCTGCGAAACCCCAGGCTGCCATTGCTGCTCTGCGTAAGCAATTGCCCCCGGTTGTCCAGGAGTTCCAGCATAGGCTCCAGTTTCGTGCTCGAAGGTTGTACCGCAATCCCAAGTTCTTCATTTGGACTGAGAGTGAACTGGTAGTAACTGATCGCACCAGCGCGGGCAATCTGACCTGTCAATGTTGCCGGAGTTTTTACTGTAGGAGACTGTTGTCTCGTAGTGCCGGCAGGTAATTGGACTATCGGGAACTTTTCCGGCAACAGTTGATGGAGAGGTTGACCCGAAGTTGCATCCAGCCTTTCGACAACTCCATCCAGCCTGCTGATAAGCAGTGCGATTGGTCGATTCTCCTTGCCGGGTTGCAATGCGAAGCCTGTGATTGCAGCTTTGCCAGTGAACTTGTTATTCTGAGTCAGGCTGGAATGAGCCCAGCTTTTGATGACGCCTTCTTCTCCGAGTGAATACAGGAGAGTATTTGTGAAACTCAAATGCACGATGCCTAGTTCATGGGCAAAGGTCGATTTGAGGAGTTTGCCTTCATCTTTTTCGATGGCCCACCAGCGAATGCTCTTATCGACACCACCCGCTGCAATCTGTTTGCCATCGCTGCTCCAGGCAACGGCGTAAAGCCAATCGGTGGCTTCGCTGAGCGTAAAGAGCCGTTTGCCGGTCGCTGGTTCCCAAACCTTTACCGTTCGATCAGCGGAGACACTGGCCAGCCGAGTGCCATCAGGCTTCCAAGCCAGTGTATAAACAGCATCGGAGTGATCCTTGAGTGTCGCATCAGTTCGGCCGTTGGCAACATCGACGATCTTGATGAGTCGGTCGTAGCTTCCTGTCGCCAGCCGTTTGCCATCGGGCGAATATGCGAGTCCCTGGATAAGATCCTTGTGTAGTTCAAGCGTCTTCGTCAGTTGCAGTTTGGGTAGCTCATACAGTTGTACCACTCCTTTTTGCCCAGGTGATCCATAGGCGACTGCTATTTGCTTCCCGTCTGGTCGGAATGCAAGCAGAGTAACCTTCGACTGATTTACCTTGGCCTGTTCCACTACCTCAGCTTCAGCATTAAAGAGGTACAGCAGTCCGTCACTTGCTGTTGCCAGTAACTCACCATTGGATGAACTGGCGACGGGAACCAGCTTGGGTCGGGGTGGTGCTTCCGCGAAGATGAAGCCGCAACCGAACAGCAGGAAAAGGAGTGACATCTTAAAGGGCATGAGTGACCAACCGATGGAGGAGAATTGGCTACCAGGATAGGATCGAGGCAGCCTGCTTGTTGATTTATTTGAGTGCGAAAATCAGCCAGATCACTCCCGCAACGATGGCCAGACCGCCCATGATCTTCTCGCGGTTAGGGAACTTAATATCGAATGCCTGCACTGCTCCCATGAGGATCAGCCAGATTGCCAGACAGACATTTGCAATCACCATCGATCCCATCGCTTACTCCTTGTTAGTGGTTAAACAGAAACTCCTTGCTGCTAAGCAACCCCCAGCAGAGATCTTCCAGAATCTCCCGTCGCAGTGCCTGATCACCTGCTGCCTGTTGCATCTCAGCCAGGAACCGTTTGGTTTCCTGTGCCGTAGGCTTACGGGCGAAGGCACGTTGGTAGAGATCATCCAGAATCTGTTCGTTCGAGAGTTTCTTGTCCAGCCAGTAGTTGAGGCGTGATTCTTTCGCTCGCAGCTTGTCATTCAAAGTGAAGCCATTGTTCACATGCAAGGCCTGCCCTACGGTGGCATCGCTTTCCCGTTCGCAGGCACAGACCTGTTCCCGTTCCGGTCTGCCGAAGGCAGCGAGGAACCGGGAGACGATGCGGGTGTCGGGCAGTTGCATGGCCCTCGTACCACTGGGGTATTCCGTGGTGGCAGTGATGGCATCGCGGCCACCCGATTCCACCTGCGTGAATGGCGTGGGAACGCTCAGCACCTGGCTGTAGGCATCCAGTATCACTTCGGCCTTCATGCGGCGAAGCAGGTAGTGCGAATAGAACTTCTCATCGCCTTCGTTGCCTGGTACGGTTTGCGATGACCGCTGGTAGCTGGCTGAATGCATGATCAGCTTCATCAGCCGTTTCATGTCGTAGCCGTTCTTGATGAAGTCCTGTTCTAGGGCGGTCAGCAGTTCCGGATGGCTCGGCGGGTTCGTTGGCCGATGGTCATCTTCGCTTTCCACCAGCCCGCGTCCCATGTAGTTCCGCCAGACCCGGTTGACGATGGCCTTCGCGAAGTGGGGGTTTCCTGGCGAGGTCAGCCACTTGGCGAAGTGCATCCGGCGATCTGCGGTGGATGCCAACTCCATGCCCGGGCCATCCAGTGGAGCAGGCTGCATTGCCTTCTGACGACGCAGATGCAGTGCTTCCCCTTCCTGCAAGGGCTGAACGATCACTTCATTGGCTCGCGTGCCCGCCTTGTGGCCCACCCGTGACAGGAGGTTGGCCATCGACCAGTATTGATCCTGCGTCCACTTATCGAGCGGATGGTTGTGGCAACGGGCACAGGTGATGGACGTGCCGAGGAAGGTGATTGCAGTGGTTTCCGTCAGGTCGCTGATGTCCTTGTGCATCACGTAGTAGTTGGCTGCACCATTCTGCA
>CAYPJB010000132.1:0-10631 GCA_964410845.1 uncultured Bacteroidales bacterium
CATCGGTTTGGCTGTCAACGAACGTGTGCGGAGGCGAATACCTTCGGTGGTTGTGGTAGATTCCAGTTCAGCTGCAGCTGATAGACGATCAAGAGCCTGCCAGAAGCTGTACTTTCCTGCCGGCAGAGTGACCTTCGAAGTTGCATTCTGCTGAAACGGATCACGACCATCTGTGACAACGTTGCCTGTCTGGTTGAGTTTCGTCAGGAGTTCAGCAAACGATTCCTGTCCAGTCGTCGTGATGGTGCTCTGAAGGCTGACGTCTCTCGGCACTGGAGTCGGAGCTTGAACGAATAACAGAAAGACGATGACAGCAATCATCCGTTCTCTTTCGGCGGTGGAGCAGGGGGGAGCGGTCGTTCTAAGGCCAGGTGACGTACGAGGAGCGTGAGCTGTCGTCGAAGTTGAACGATGCGAGCGTAGAGCAGGAAACTGACCGCCAGGAAGGCGAAGGTAAGCAGGTAGAGGAGCAGATTAGCCCCGACCCCGATTCCCAGAAAACGGGCAATGTAAGTGAGGGTATCCGGGAAGAGAATAAAGCCAATCGCTGCCAGCCAGATCGTGGAGCGAAAGAGAGGGCCACGGAGCGGATGACGATATCGCACCACTCGGGTCCATTCAGCAACCAGAATCAGCACCAGCAGGCTGATGGCGATGATCTGAAACAGGTTCATTTGATCATCCTCCCCAGTAGCAGTTCACCAGCGATCTTGACCGCTTGCAGAGAGTTCTGCCCTTTGGCGAGCGTGTCGGCAGTGTAGCGAATGGTCACTGGTACCTCTTCGTATCGCAACCCGAGCATGCGGATTTGATCGAGGATCTCGGACGCATGTGCCATGCGATCCTGTACCAGGTGTATCTTGCTGGCAGCTTCGCGTGAGAGTGCCCGAAAGCCATTGTGGGCATCAGTCACACGAATATTGGAAACGATGCGGGTGAAGAGTACACCCGCTTTCAGAATGAGCTTGCGTGTCCAGGGCATGTTGACGGTGGAGCCCAGGAAGCGTGAGCCAAGAGCAACATCGGCACGACCTGTGCGAACGGGTTCGAGGAGCTTGTCGATTTCATTGGGATCATGCTGGCCGTCAGCATCGAAGGTGATGATGTAGTCCGCACCCTGGCGGAGGGCGAACGTCAGCCCCGTTTGCAGCGAGGCTCCTTGCCCGCTGTTCACCTGATGACGAAGCACCCAGGCGCCCGCTTCATGGGCCGCCCTACTTGTCTCATCAGTGGAGCCATCATCGATCACCACGGTCTGGGGATAGCGTGGCAAAAGCGTTCGCAGCGTCGCACCAATGCGTGACGCTTCGTTATACGCAGGCACCACTACCCAGATCGATTCCGCCATGAAGCCCCCGATGATGTGAAGAGCATTATATGTGCGATACCATGAACCGCACTCGCGAGCGAACCAGAAACCACTAGACTAGCTCTTGTATTCATCTACAGGAGCTACGCGTGGCGGAAGTCTCTTTGACACTCAACGATCAAGACGAAGTTCTGCGCGTACTCGGGCCGCGCGATCAGCACCTGCGTACCTTGCGGGAAACATTGGGGATTCGCATCACCCCACGAGATCAGACTCTGATGCTCGAAGGGCCTGATGCCCAGGTTCAACTGGCAGAACGGGTACTCGTACAACTGCGCAACATTGCCAAGCATGGGCCGATTGCCCCCAGTGATGTACAGCTCACTCTGGAAACCCTGCAACGTTCCAGCGATCGTGACAGCCCGGAACGGATTGCGGTCGATACCATCGGCAAAGGCATTCGCCCCAAGACCGATGGCCAAAGCCGTTACGTGCGGATGATGAAAGAGAAGGATGTCACCATCTGTATTGGCCCAGCGGGTACCGGCAAAACCTACCTTGCCACTGCTGCCGCTGCTGCTGCCTTGAAATCGGGACAGGTGAAGAAGCTGGTGCTATGTCGTCCTGCGGTTGAAGCGGGCGAACGGCTGGGCTTCCTCCCCGGCGATATCGAAGACAAGGTGAACCCCTACCTTCGGCCTCTGATCGATGCCCTGGAAGACCTGCTCCCCATCGAAAGCGTCCGTCGCTACCTCGACAACGATATCATTGAACTCTGCCCACTGGCCTTCATGCGTGGCCGTACGCTCAATCATGCGTTCATCATCCTGGATGAAGGACAGAATACCACGATTACCCAGATGAAGATGTTCCTGACACGTCTTGGTACAGGCTCACGCATGGTAATCACGGGCGATATCACCCAGATCGATTTGCCACGTTCCGTCCCCAGCGGCCTGATCGACGCAGGCCATCGGCTACGCAATCTCGATCGTATCGGTGTGATGCAACTGGAGAACGCCGATATCGTTCGCCATCCACTCGTTCAGCAGATTGTGGAAGCGTACGAGGGTGACAAGCACCGTCGCAGCACGTTGAGTTAAATAGTGATGAAAACGAAAAAGCCCTCAACGAAGGTTGAGGGCTAGTTTATTGGATCAAGCTGTTAGGCGTTGATCTCTACCACTTGTGCCACGCGGCCACCGAAGTCATCTTCTTCGTAAGCAATGCTCACCGGATCACAGGGGAGCAGCGAACGCAGTTGCAGATGATGCAGGTCGTGCATGATCTCGCAGTCGTCGGGAATCTGGACGCAGACGCCGAACTTGTCTCGGCTGCCGGTGCGGACGTGGAGCTTGCGGTTTGCATGGTCAACGCGTTCTACCCAGCCTTCGAGTGTCAGAAGTTGTCGTCGCAGGATGTTTTTCTTTTTTGTTGTGTTAATCATGGTCATTCTCTAACTGGAATCTGTTGCAGTATCCTAAGACGAGGCAGATACCGCTCAGGTTCATTCCTTCCCGGGAAGTTTCACAAGTACATACGCCTGTTATCGGTGATTCGTTCCAACAGGCACACTATTTAAACTAACGATTCAGCATGAAGAGAGGATGAACAGCGGGGAAATCGCAGGCAAAGATGCGAAAAAGTAGTGATACAGATGGTAAGAATGGTGCATATTACGGTGATTGTGTGCTAAACTAGGTCAGTTCACGCCCCGCTAGAATGATCGTTAGTCGATTGCATATTCATGGTGAAAAATCGCTGAAGATGATTTGGCAGGGGGCGAGAAGGTTGTTACAGTCAAGCATTCGATATGGATGTCATGCCCAGAAACAGGTCGTTCTATGTCGCGTCTAGCAGCGTGTCCGAAGTGTAGAAACCAGTTTACCCTGCCTGAACTCACAGGCCCAGCTACCATAGCCTGCCCCTTTTGCCAGGCTCACATTACCATCAAGGTAAAGGCTGCTGCGCCTCCGCCGGCGATGGTAGTGCAGCCCGCGATGGCTGTAGCTCGTGCCATGCCCGTTGACGACGACGAAGACGAAGAAGAGGAAGAAGACCGACGCCCCCGGAAAAAGAAGAAGAAAAAGGGTGGCAATGCCGCTGCTGCCAATGAGACAGGAATGAAGGTTGCCATTGTTGGTGGTATCCTGTTGCTCACGCTGCTGTCCATTGTTTTCGCCTTCTGGTGGTTCATGAAAGGCGATGGCAAAGACAAAATCATCGCACCACCCAAGGTGGTTGATAAGTTCAATGCATCCAATGATGCTCCTCAGGATGGTTCGGACCTTGCTGATGTCTCCGGTTCGGAAAAATTCGAGATCCCTGACAAGGCGATGATCCATCAGGAATTAACCCGCAGCTATAACCCCAGCAGCAAACTGCCCGGGCTGCAGTTCAACTCGGTCAACGAAAAGACGGAAGCGTTGGCATCTGATGTGTTGGACAAGGTGAAGAAGGCTACCGTCTTTATCCAGACCGAGAGCGAGAGGGGCGGTGGAACGGGTTCAGGTTTTTTCGCCTGTGAACGTGGGCTCGTCGTCACCAACGCCCACGTTATTGACATGCTCGAAGAAGGAAAAAGCAAACCCCAGAGTTGTCGTGTCTATCTGAACCGTGGTGCCAGTAATCAGAAAGACTACAAGGTGATCGACTTCAAAGTCGATCGTAAGAACGACCTCGCCATTCTTCGTTTACCTCGCAACAGTGAAGATGAATATCCCGATCCGCTCCCACTTGCCTCGTCGAAGACTACCCGCGAAACGCAAAAGGTCTTCTCTCTCGGTTATCCTTTCGGAGACTCCGCTGGCAAGGAAGTAACGGTAACACCGCTTGCCGTATCGAGCCTGCGCTTTCAGGATGGTCGGATCAACGTTGTGCAGTTCGCTGGGGCCATGAACCCCGGCAACTCGGGTGGTCCGGTCGTCGATGCCACCGGTCGCATCGTGTCGGTCGCAGTCCGCATCATGACCGAACGCAACGGATCAGGCACGATCACCAACACCGGTATTTCGATGGGCGTGCCTTCGGATGAAGTGGCTGCGCTGTATTATGGCCGGGCCGATCGTCTGGATGTCTATCCGCCGGTACGCAAAGGCGACAAACTCCATCTGCCTCTCGTCATGCGGTTGACCGAGCACAGCAAACGTTCCGCCCCGAAGATCAAGATTCAAACTGGCGATGAGAAGCCGACTCCCTCCAGCCCGGATGGAAGCAGCGATGCCGTTGCCATGAAAGATACCGATATCAAGCAGCTCTATTCGGGTTCAGTGGAACTACCCGAACTGGGACAGGGCAAGGTTTACTGGATTCACCCACAACTTACCTACAGCGATGACGTTGTCAGTTGGCTAGAACCGATGTCATTCAAGCCAGGCAGGATACTCGACGACAAGGAGCTCCCTGCTTCGAGCGCAGATGCTGCCAGTCTGGGCAGTCTGCAATTAAAACAGCGTTACCACTGGACGATGAACACCAGCCGGGGAGCGGTTGGCTTGCGGCTCGATTACGAAAGCACCACCAGTGGGGGCAAGGAACCTCTCAAAGAACTGAAAGTGGGTGTACGAGCCAACGAAGAACCACTTCCCCACCAGGCTCTGCTGCAACAATTCTGGACCAACCGCATGGAGGACAACGAGACCTATGCCACCAGCATGAAGATCTCCAAAATGCTGCGGGGTAATCTGAATGGCTGGCACGACCTGGCTCAGTTGAACATCCCCAAGGAATCATTGACTGTGGGAAAGTCGTGGAAAGTTCCCGTTCGTCCAGTGACTGTGGATTATCTCTTTGGTTTTGATGCACAACAGCAATGTACATTGCAATGCGAATACCTCGGAAGCTTTGGTCAAGGCAGTCAGCTCATCGGTGTTATTCGCGTACAGGGTGACATCGTTGATCCCAGTAACAATAATGCTTCTTTCGGCAAACTCTCCGGGCTGGCTCTCGTGGATGGCAGCAACCGGCAACTCCTTGATTTCATGATCCGCTGCGATGCCCGCAAACGGACTACCGGCCCCAGCACTCTTGATGCCAACAGCAGCATTGAAGGGTTCATGCAGCTTCGACTGCAACGGAAAGATTCGTAAGCAATACTTCTTACCCACTATTGCCTATTCGCTGATAGGCAAAGCGCTTTTTGTTTGCTATCATCACAGTCTGATGAGTCTTCTCACCAGTGACCCTGCGTGAGTCCCGCCTCGTTATTGTCTCGGAGTCTCTCCACATGCCAGATCGTCGTACCTTCATCAAACAGTCTGCTGTTGCCACGTCTGCCAGTCTGCTGTCCCTGGCTCCTGCGGTGCATGCCGGGGGCAAGGATGAAATTCGAGTAGGGTTGATTGGTTGTGGTGGACGAGGCACCGGTGCTGCCCAGCAGGCCGCTAATACCGGCTCTACCGTGCGAATCACCGCACTCGCGGATGCCTTCCCGGATCGTATCAACAGTTGCAAGTCAACCCTCAAGAAAAACCTGGGTGAGAAGTTCGCAGTCACCGACAAGAACTGCTTTGTGGGGCTGGATGCCTACAAGGAACTCATCGCCAGCGATGTCGATGTAGTATTGCTCGCCACGTCCCCTCACTTCCGTCCCATCCATTTCAAGGCAGTCGTCGAATCCGGCAAGCATTGCTTCGTCGAGAAGCCGATGGCAACTGATGCACCCGGCTGCCGATCGATGCTGGAATCGATCAAGGTTGCTAAGCAAAAGAACCTTGCCGTGGTGGCGGGCTTCTGCTGGCGCTATCACAATGCCATGCGCGAAATGTTCAAGCGCATTCATGACGGCGACATTGGCGAAATCCTCACCATGGAAGCCAACTACATTACTGGTACACTCTGGCATCTGCCGAAAACGCCTGACCTTACTGACATGGAATGGCAACTCCGCAACTGGCTCTACTTCACCTGGCTTTCGGGCGATCACATCTGCGAACAGACCATTCATACCATCGACAAGATCACCTGGGCGATGCAGAACACCTACCCGAAGTTTGCTGTGGGTATGCGTGGCCGACAGGTGCGTACTGGCCCTGAAGTTGGCAACATCTATGATCATCATGCTATTGCCTACGAATACGATAATGGCGTGAAGGCTTACTGCTTCACCCGGCAGATGAAGAACTGCTTCAGCGATAACTCCTTCCATGTGTATGGCACCAAGGGATCAGCACACTGGCAGCATGGTCGCTGGCAGATCAAGGGAGCCAAGCCCTGGGTTGCTGCCCGTGAACTCACCAGGGACGACATGTATCAGCACGAACACAACGAGCTGTTCGACTCGATCAGGAATGGCAAGCCCATTAACGATGGCGAATGGATGGTCCGGAGCACGCTCACCGGCATCATGGGCCGCATGGCTACCTACACCGGTCAAAAGATCGAATGGGATAAGGCCATGAACTCGACAGAAGACTTGTCTCCCCCCAGCTACAAGCTGGAGAAGTATCCCACTCCACCTGTAGCGATGCCCGGCATCACCAAGTTCAGTTAACTGCTTACCCACTTGAACGAGGTCAGGCCATGCGGCACTGGCTGGCCTGGAGCTTATGACGCGGCAAGATGCCGCGTCTACTTCTATGGACAAGCAACGTCTTCACTCTATTGACCTTCTGCGAGGCCTGATCATGGTGATCATGGCTCTCGATCATGTACGCGATTTCTTTTACACACATACCATCGATCCTACCAATCTCAGTGAGACTTCAACGGGTCTATTCTTTACCCGCTGGGTCACCCATTTTTGCGCCCCGATCTTTCTGTTGCTGGCCGGGGTTGGCATTGCCCTCATGCAGTTGCGAGGGAAGACTGGAGTTCATCTCAGCAACTTCCTGTTCACCCGGGGCCTTTGGCTGATCTTTCTCGAGTGGTGCGTGGTACGTACCTTCGGTTGGGCCTGGAACTTTGACTTCACCTATCTGCCTTGCTGGGTGATCTGGACGCTCGGCTGGTCGATGATTCTGATGGCCGGGCTGTGTCGATTGCCTCGCTGGGTGCCAATCGTGTTTGGGCTAACACTCATCGTGGGGCATCATCTCTTCGATAATGTGAAAGCGGAACATCTGGGACCGATGCGGATTCCCTGGTACTTCCTGCACGATTCGCAAGAAATCGTTTATCACCACGAACGAGGTTGGATTCCCAAACAGGAAGCGAATGATTTCATGGGATTAACTATAGGAGCGGGGTATCCGCTCTTTCCGTGGGTTGGTGTGATGGCTGTTGGCTACGGAATTGGAGCAGTCTACGGTTGGGAATCGGCACGTCGGCGACGCTTGCTCGCAGGGCTTGGTCTGCTTTGTATCGCTGGCTTTATTCTGCTTCGTGCCAGTAATGTCTACGGTGAAACGAGCCCCTGGTCTGTACAGGATTCATCGCTATGGACCGTGATCTCGTTTCTGAATTGCACCAAGCAGCCACCGTCGCTCTGCTTCCTGCTGATGACTCTCGGCCCAGCATTGCTGTTGCTTGCGTGGTGGGATACCGGTGCAGGTTCGTGGGCGGAGCCTTTCATCACCTTTGGTAAAGTGCCACTCTTTTTCTACCTCCTGCATTTGCCATTGATTCATGGCCTGTGCGTGCTCGGGGCGTGGTGGCAACTAGGTAGCTTTCCCTACTGGCTTTTCACCAATCCACCACTCGCTGACATGCCTGCCTCCTTCGGCTACCCGCTCTGGGTGAGCTATGCCGTGTGGTTCGCGGTGGTGATCGGACTCTACCCGCTCTGTGCCTGGTTCGCTGGTGTGAAACGGCAGTACAAGTCGCCTTGGCTTTCGTATCTATAATGCCTGCATGTATCCCCATCGCATCAACCTGCGTGATCCCTGGCAGAGACGGCCAGGCGCCGAGCAGACCTTCGCCCGCGCCTTCAACTGGCCTAACCCACTGATGCCGTTCGAAGAACTCTGGCTCGTGGTCGGAACTGTTTTCGCACCTTTCCAGGTCAGACTCAATCAGCAAGTGCTCGGTCAGCAAGAGACGTCACGTGTGCCACTGGAATTTCCCGTCTCGCAACTGCTGCGGTCACAGAACCTGCTTGAGATTGAATGTCTCGGGCCACCACGATACGACTCCGTCCGCAATGTTTATCTTGAAGTGCGTCGCACGGTCCATTTCCGTCAACTGATAGGCTCAGTGATCTGGCAGAATGAACAGGCACAACTACAGCTACGTGCCTTGCTAAACGGCCAGCCAGATAGGCCGCTATCCATCGTCATCAGGTTAAATCATGTGGAAGTTCACTACCAGGAACTTGGGTTAGCGAATCAGGCGATCAACGTCATCACGCCGCCGTTATCGGTTCAACCCTGGCAGGCCGGGCAGGCTAATGATTTGTACGAACTGGAAGTGCAACTACTTGATCCTGCGTGTTCGCTATCCCAGCATCATTTCGTGATGGGCTTCGCTCCACCTGCGATGGAAGGGAACTACGAGACGTTTCCCGATGATGAAAGCTATCTCGATTCAACCTTGCTGGAGCAGGCAGATCGTGCGGGCAGACTTGTGATGATCGAAGATTACGATAAGCTGCTGCCCTATGTCTGGCATCATGCCAGTGTCAGGCCTCTGTCTGTGCCAGGAGCTGCATCGCTTCGCGAAGACCTTCGTTGTTCTTGAAGAAGTGCTCGGCCACCTTCTCCACGGTAAGCAGGAAGCCCAGCAGTTCGTCCACCCGTGCAACATGATGGTCCGGTGCTTCCTTGGTCTGTTCCAGGCTATCCAGATCGGTTCGGCACTGCTTCAACGTCTTGACAATCGGGTCGATCTCTCGCCGTTTGCGTTGCGAAGCCAGTACCGTGAACATCTCCCAGACATCGGTCAGCGATTCGTAATATTCACGGCGGTCGCTGCGTTTTCGAACCCGTCGCACCAGCCCCCATTCCACCAGGGTGCGGATATTCATGCTGACATTGCCACGTGAGATGCCGAGTTTGGTCTGGATATCCTCTGCGGAGTGGGGGGTGCTGGTGATGAACAGCAAACCATGAATCTCAGCCATCGTTCGGCTGACGCCCCACCAGGAGCTCATATCGCCCCAGAGTTCAATGAACCGCTGCTCCACCAGCTCATACACCGCTTGAGCATCTGAAGCAGGCTTTGCTCGTTTCGTATCTTTCATGGACATGGCATAGTTTCGCAAGTGTCTGTATCGTTCAATTCTATCTGAAATGTCTGATCGATTCACTTGTTTTTGCAGATTACTGCCTGTTCAGGCTTTCAGATGTCATGGCGCAGGCTTTGACGGGTTCATCTTTTCGGGAACTTAGCCAGAACTCGTAAAAGTAACAGGTTGTTTCAAAGCGTCTAAAGGATAAGACCTATCAAGAGGAATGTCCATATTCTGCTTGACTAGCAGTGCTTTTCATTCGAATATGACTTGATCCTGCAACAAGAACTTATTGATGCAGTACTACAATAAAGAAGCAGTTACTCCCCTGATTCCAGAGGTTTCCATGAAACGTATCGTGTTGCTTTTCCTTGCACTGTGCTGTGCTCCATTGCAAGCCCAGGACTTGACCAAATTTCTGGCTCGTGTGCCAGAAGGCGCTAACGTCCTGACGGTGGTTGACACCAAGGGCTTGATGAAAACGCAGAAAGCTAACATGGAAGGGTGGGCTCAGAGTCGTAACCTCGACTATCTTTCCGGCAAGCTGGCGTTTCCTCCCAGTGCCACTTTTGTGGTAGTTGCTGCGGATTACAATCCGATCGATCAAAGAAACGACTGGCAGGTCGGCCTCTTCGAGTTCCCCGGTAAAGTTTACGAAGACCAGATTGCCAAACGCGAAGGTTCCGGTGTGGAACTGATTGAAAACCTCTACGTGATTCCTTCTCGCCGCAACATGTATTTTGTACAGTTTGACCGGGAGAATTATGGCATCTTTTCCCCGGCTAATCGTCCGAAGATGATGAACTGGGTGAAGTACGCCAAGTCGAACACTGATAACAAAGTGAGTGAATATCTGACGAATGCCGTGATCAATGGCGGTTCCAACGGCCAGATCAACATTGCGGTTCATCTGAAGAATTCATTGGACCGTGTCGAGGTCACGAAGCGATTGCAGGCCTCCAAAACAGTTACTGATTCCGGTGCAGACCGGGTCAAGTTGACTGAGTTGATCGTAGGCATTCAGGGTTTGCGGTTATCCATCAACGTGACGACAGGCTGTGTTGCTCAAGTGAGCGTTGACTTCAAGGATAGCGTGGAACCATTCGCCACTGTTCTTCCCGGGTTGCTCGTTGAAACACTTGAACGGAATGGCTTCAGCATGGGTGATGTTTCCCAATGGCAAACCACCACACGTGCCCGAACCTTGACCATGAGAGG
>CAYPJB010000133.1:0-10626 GCA_964410845.1 uncultured Bacteroidales bacterium
CCGGCGTTGTCCCTGATGAATAACATCGCCTTCGAGGGCCGCATGCGAGCTACCGGCGATATTACAGTGGGAAAGATTCTCAAGACCCACACCAGCGACCAAGGAGCTGTGCAAGCAGTCTACCTGAGGGTGCTCGCTCGAACGCCTACCGTTCGCGAAGAGAAAGTCAGCCTTGAATACATTCGCAAGGTAGGCAAACGCCAGGAAGCTTATGAAGATCTCTTCTGGGCATTGATGAACTCAGCCGAGTTCCAGACGAAACGATAGTGTTTTCTCCCCTCTCCCTACTGGGGAGAGGGATCGAGGGTGAGGGGTTCTTACGCGAATTGAAACATGTTCCAATGGTTTCAACACGGGTTACAAAGTATGCCCCCTCATCCCTAACCCTTCTCCCCGGTGGGGAGAAGGAAACCTGACCAGACATCACAAGCTTGAGACCATCCCATGCTCACCCATAACCTGAACCTGCATTTGACTCGCGATGGCTACATTGCCCATCGCCGCGATTTCCTGAAGAACATCGCTATCGGCGGAGCAGCCTTGGGCGGCCTCTCCTGGATGGATCAGGTTCGTGCTGCTGCTCCTGACCTTCGCAAGAAAGGGATGTCGTGCATCCTCCTCTTCATGCGAGGCGGCCCCAGTCAGTTCGAAACTTTTGATCCCAAACCGAATACCAAAAATGGCGGACCGACCGAAGCCATTCCCACCGCTGTCACTGGAATCCACATCGCCAAGGGTTGGGAACGCACTGCCAAGCTGATGAACGAGTGTGCCATCATTCGTTCGATGACGAGCAAGGAAGGCAACCACCCGCGAGCCGTCTATCAGATGCACACCAGCTATGCCCCTTCTGGCAGCATCAAGTACCCCAGCCTGGGTTCGATGGTCGCCAGCGAAATTGCAGACCCGACTTTCGACCTGCCACATTACGTCAATATCGGTGGAGGTGGTGGACAGGATGTGGCAGGGCTCGGTTCAGGCTTCCTCGGCATGAGCTACGCGCCATTCAGTGTTCCCGACCCCAACCGCCTGCCTCAGAATGTGGAACTCCCAACCGGTGTCGATGGCAAGCGTCTCACTCGACGGCTGGGCCTCATGGATGCGTTGAGCAAAGACTTCGCCAACAACGGCGGGCAAGCCCGTGTGAATGATCAGAAAGCCATTTACCAGTCAGCATCGAGCATGATCCTGTCACCTCGGCTCGCTGCCTTTGATCTGAACAAGGAGAAAGCCAGCGACCGCGAACGCTATGGCAAAACAGCTTTTGGCCAAGGTTGCCTGATGGCTCGTCGCCTCGTTGAAACCGGCGTAACTTTTGTCGAAGTAGGTCATGGCAACTGGGATACTCACGACGATAACTTTACCAAGACCGCCAGACTGGCTGGCGATGTCGATCAAGGTATGTCCGCCCTCATCAGCGATCTGAAAGAACGAGGCATGCTGGAGAAAACGCTGGTTATCTGGATGGGTGAGTTTGGCCGCACGCCCAACATCAACGCTCGCACAGGTCGCGACCACTACCCCCGTGCCTTCAACGTGCTGCTGGCTGGTGGCGGCATCAAGGGTGGCCAGGTTATCGGCTCCACCAGTGCCGATGGCCGCGATGTCAAGGATCGTCCTGTCCAGGTAACTGATCTCTTCTGTTCCTTCTACCAGGCGTTGAAGATCAACCCCAGGAAGGAAAACATGAGCGGCGTCGGCCGCCCGATCAAGATTGTCGACGGCGGCACCGCGGTCAAGGAATTGTTCGCCTAAATTGCCATCGAGCCATCCCGAAAGCAAAAAACCCCGCTCATCGCGGGGTTCCCTTCAGTGGACAGAGCCGGGCTTGAACCGGCGACCTAAGGATTTTCAGTCCTTCGCTCTACCAGCTGAGCTATCTGTCCTTGGTCTAAATAGCATATACGAAGACAGCCCTGTCGTCTAATCGGTTCAGCGAAACTCATTTGATTTGGATCGATTTTCCATCAATCACCCGAAGTTCATTAGTCTTCAGGAAAAAGATGAATCCCTTGGCTCGGTGAATCTTGTAGGGAGCACCGGGGGTATCCTGGCTATAAGCAAGGGCATCATTACCTCCCAGCCCTTCCATCACCACCTGCCCCTTTTCTTCGGTGAACGACATCAAGTCTGCCTTCACATAGGATGACAAGTTCATCCGCATCTCGGCATTGCCTCTCGCTACTGCTTCCTGCAGCGTGGTATTGTTGGCACCTTGCTTGAAAAACGCTTCCAGTCGATCCGAGGCAATGTAGATGCCATCTTTGGGTAGCCGTTTCTCGTCGAGCACCATGCCGACATCGTCGCCGGGCACCTGGAACATCTTTACGTTTCGCCAGAAGTTGAGTTTACCTTCGTTCTTGCGGAACTCCGCTTCCTGTTCGAAAACGATGCGGTTCAATTTCATCACTGCAGCAGCCTGTGCCGCTCCTGGCTGTTGTGGCTGCTGATTAAAGTCGAAAACCTGGTTCTTCCCTGCTCGAACAATGTTCACCTCGCCCGGACCATAGACCTTCATGATCTCCTGATTCTTCTGACTGTTATCGAACAACACTTGCACCCCTTCGATGCGTGCAATGTGCCGATCAGGCGCTCCGGGTTTGATCCGCTGTTCAATGACAACAGGATTCGCGCGACCGCCATTGTCCAGCGTATTCGAAGTGCAGATAACACTTTCCAACCCAGCTGCCATCTGCTGATCCTGGTTCTTTTCCTGCTTGCCAGAAAGCGACATGGAACGATCCAGCGTAATCGTCATCGAATGGCAGCTCAGGGTGATATCGCCCTTCTCGGCCAGCACATTGCCAGTGAACTCTGCAGCCCGGCCACCGAATCGCATGCTCGTAATCCAGTGGAAAGTCACCTGTTCTGCCTGCTTGAGTGAGTTCCCCTGGAAGTCGCGATCGGTAAAGAAACGAAACTTGCCCGGGCCAGGAATGTTGACCGTGTTTTCCGTTTGATCAAGATCGATCACCTGGCCTTCCAGTCCAAACTTCTCCGTGTTGACTGTTGCCTTGTTGCCGTAGAGTTTGCATCGATAGAACTCACTGCTGCCTTGCAGCGTCATTTCAACACGTTGTCCACGAATATCGATGCCGTTCTGCTTGCCTGGCTCGGTTTTCCGTTCGATATGCACCTGTTCACGGGCTTCGAGACGACGCATCACCTGCTGCTTCTCCCCTACCAGCATGATTTCGCCATCAATCTCACTGGCATGAATGTACATGGGGGGAGTGACACTCGCAGGTACATTCTTGTTCTCTGGTTTGCCAAGGAGGTTTGGTTTATTCTCAGCAGCAGGTTGCGGAACACCGAATCCATCTTGGGCTTTTTGCAACACAAACCCTTCCGGGGCAGCAGTGAAATTGAGAGTGAGCCGATTTGCCTGGGGTATCATGAATCGAGATGATACCACGCTCACCCGCTGATCCACTTCCACCCGCTTGAGAGCATCAAGCCGTTCAAATCCAGACATTCCAAGACTGTTCTGCGATGAAGTCGGTTTCGACTCCTTCGCTTTGTTGTCCTGGTGCAGCCAGGCTTTCACCTGCTCACCAGCCATCCGTCCCATCTTCTCGTGCATGAGCACGGCACTGCCATAAAGCTCAATGCGATGTTCCTGTGTGGAACGATGCCATTGCAATTCACGCTGCCAGCTTGCCAAGGTATAGGGATCGGGGTTCTGTGCTGTGGCTCGCAATTTGATCTCGCCCGGTCCATTGATGACAAGCCCGCGAGGCTCCTTGTCTTCAGCTTCCTTGGTGGGCAACAGAATCTTGATAACACCCTGAGCGACAATATCGTACTGCGATAACGCCGCAATAACTTCGTCCTTGCCTCGCAAGCGAGCTTCGTGAGCGACGTTGTCGCAGATGAACTCGATGCCTTCCGCTTTCAAACCGTTGCCTTGGCCATCTTCGTTGGCAGTAATTTTCACTTTCTTACCTGTTGCCACAGCTCGCTTTAGTTCGAACTGCTGTATCTCTGCTTCGACATCGCCGGGCTTGGTGTTTGTCTTCGGCTTGTTCACAGGTGGCGACAGTTCGAGCGTCAGTCGTTCATCTGCATCCAACTCATCCGATTGCAACTTGCTGTTGTTCCCGACCTGTACCATGCGGTGCCTGGAGGCATTCACTTTGCTGTTAAACACCGCAACGTTGGTTTGAACATCATACGTGAACGATTCCTTGCAACGTATCACCATGGGCAGCACTGGCTGCTGGGTTGCCTCCTTCTTCTCTTCAGTTTTCCCAACTGCACCACCGAGCAGACTGCCGGAGAGTTTCATGAAGCTGAATTCGACATCTTTTTCAAGAGAGATCGATTTCACTGAGCTGATGCCCATGGTTCCAGCGTCAGGCGACGACGATGGCAACGGTGGAACATCGGGCTTGCTGTTCTTGTGGTTCTTCTCTTCCGCCTTGGCCACCAGTTCGGTGTTCAGGGTGATCTCCAGCCCGGTGCCTTCGAAACGGGCTTCAGGCGGGTAGGCGTACACCGCAAGCACATGCCCTTCGGACCAGATTCGCCGCTGGGCATCGACGAAATCAATGCGTTTCTTGCAGTAGATGCTGATATCGTCCTGACGCTCGGGCGTACCGTGGTTGTGAGTAAGCTTGATCTCTTCACCGATGATATATCCCATCGTCGGTTTCAGGTTCGGTTTGATATCCAGGTAACTTTTCACTGATTGATTGAAGGTGATAATCGCTTCCGTGCCCTGGAGCGTCAGAATCTCCTCGCGAGCAGGCTTGCCCGCTTCGCCTTCCAACTTCTTGAAATTCGCTAAGCTGATGTTCGTCATCTTCAGAACACCATTCTCAAAACTCCAGTCATCGAAGGCAAAGACCGTACGGTTTTCGGGCTTACCAATCTCGAAGCTCCGGCTGCGCGTAATCTCGGGACACTTGGGGCCAAAGGCCCGTTCCAGCATCTTGTTGATTTCGTGCTGACGATTAACGTATCGATCAGGATTATCGCTGATTTTCAACTGGGCATTTGGTGAGTTGCGATATTCAGGTGGCAACGGCGGCAAGCCATCGTAGTGGCCCAGGAAGAACGCATACACCTGGTAGGCACCCAGAACGACAGCAAAGCTGAATATCATCAGGAGCAGGCGACGAGGCGACCACATAGCGTGCTCCTTATTCCTGGCTCAGAGGCCAAAGCCCCTGGCTGCAAAGAATGGTTTCTATTGCCGAGCGAACCGCTCCTCGGCCCCCTGGTTCCCGGCTGACATAGTGCGCTGCTGCCAGCACTTCTCCGCACGCATCCGCTGGCGCCATTACCAGACCAGAGCGTTTCATCACGGAAAGATCCGGCAGATCATCCCCCATGTAGGCAATCTGGCTCGGCTCCAGATTCCACTGCTCCAGGAGTTTCCTGTACCCAGGCAGCTTGTTCGCATTTCCCTGTTCAACGAAATCGATGCCTAGCTCCCTGGCTCGCAAGGCGGTTACTAGACTCTGACGACCACTGAGAATACCCAGCTTCTTCCCCACCTTCTGCCAGAGCTTAATGGCTGAACCATCGCGAACATGGAACAATTTGATCTCCCATCCCTCGCTGTTGTAGATGATGTCCCCCGCCGTCAACACGCCATCGACGTCCAGCATCAGGCCTTCAATCTGTCGACATCGTTCCGCCAGGGTCATTCTTCCTCCGTGGGGCACACCCAGGCATGCCTCGTCTGATCCTTTACTTACCTCGTCTACGCTACCGCTGCCAGCTCCTCTTCCACCGGAACAAGACCAATGAGATCTGTGATATCGAGCAAGCCCACAGGCTTTCCAGATTCATCCACTACGGGAAGCTCACTGATCTTGCGTTCCTGAATAATCTCGATTGCTTCCATCAGTCGTGATGATGTTCGTACTGTTATCGGGCTATGCGTCATCACTTCAGCAATCGGGCGATCAAGCGCCTGGTCACGTCGCTGCGTGAAAAGCCGAGCGAGATCACTATCGGTAAACAGGCCTGCCAGTCGGCCATTGTCATCCAGCAGCAATACCGCACCAGTTCGTCGTCCCCGATAGCTGGTTTGACTAAAGACCGAGCGAACAGTGTCGTTCACCGAAGCAGTACGCAAAGCTGCTCCCTGCCGCATCAAATGATCCACCTTCATGAGCTTGCGACCAAGACTTCCTGCAGGGTGAAAGCGTGCAAAATCTTCCGCTCCAAAGTTCCGCATTTCGCGCAGGACGAATGACATGGCATCGCCCACCGCTGCCATCGCCGTAGTGCTAGTGCTAGGTGCCAGCTTCAACGGGCAGGCCTCATCCAGCGGTCCGATGACAATGGCAACATCCGCATGCCGGGCTAAGGTGCTGCTAGCATTCGAAGTCAGCCCGATGACTCCATGAGCAAGTGATCGCAAGCTGGGCAGCAGCCGAACAATCTCTTCACTCTCACCGCTATGCGACAAGGCGATCACCACGTCCTGCGGAGCCACCATTCCCAAGTCGCCATGCATGGCCTTGGTGGCATCGAGCAGGTAAGCCCGCGTACCAGTGGAATTGAGAGTACCAGTGATTTTCTGGGCAATATCGGCTGATTTGCCGGTGCCTGTCAGAGCGATGCGACCAGTGCAGTGGAAGATCAGATCGACCGCTTCAAGGAAAGTGGCCGACAGTCGATCCGCAACCATCCCCAGGGCAGTAGCCTCTGCACGGACGATTTGGCGAGCGTAGGCCAATCTATCCCACATGCCTCGAGTTTCGGGCACGTTCTGATGAATACGTAGCGACACGGGCCGCCTCCTTGCAGCCTGGGGAATCTCCAGCAATGACTTATAGTCGCTTTCGCCAGCCCTGCAATGCCAAGTGGCTGCGCAAGCAGAGGTCTTCAGGCCACATAGCCTTGATGAATGCAGGAGAAAGTAGCCAAACGAACATCACATACTTTCAGAAAACATTGAAACCATCCACTATCGACCCTAAAATAGCTAACAGGAAACGGAGAAGCCATGTCACGACGCATTCAGATAGGTGCAGTGACGTACCTCAACACCAAGCCCCTCATCTACCAGCTGGATCAGTTGGCACCGGAGGCGGACTTGCTGCTTGACCTTCCCAGTCGCTTGGCTGATCAACTCAGTGCAGGCCAACTGGATGTCGCCCTCATTCCCATCGTCGAAGTCTTCCGAGGTAACGGCTACCGTATTCTCCCGAATATGGCCATCGCTTCTAATGGCCCGGTGCTCAGTGTCACCGTTTTCAGCAAAGTCCCTTGTTCCAGCATTCGTACCCTCGCTCTCGATGAAGGCTCCCGCACCAGTGCGGCCCTCGTGCAGGTACTGCTCAAGAACCGCTACGGCTGCCAACTCGAATGCCGACCGTTTCTGATGGATCAGCCCATTGAAGAGTGCGATGCAGATGCAGTGCTCCTCATCGGCGACCGTGCCATGAAGGCTGCCCTGCCCGGCTACCCGTTCAGCCTTGATCTTGGCGAAGAGTGGACGCACTGGACAGGTTTGCCTTTCGTCTATGCCGTCTGGGCGGTTCGTCCCGGTGTCGATCTCGGCACCACAGCAGACGCCATGCTCGAAGCCAAGCGTCGGGGCATCGAAGCTGTAGCAGAGATTGCCTGGAAGGAAGCCCAGCGGCTTCAACTCGACCCCGCTTACTGTCGCCGTTACCTGACAAACATCATCAAGTTCGATCTGGGGCCAAAGGAATGGGAGGCGATTCATCGCTTCCATCACTACACCGCAGCCCTCGGCCTTGCTCCTGAAGGAGTGACATTCAGTGACTACCGCCACAGCCCCGCTCTCACTGCCTCTTGCTAAAGCAGGTTCTTGTGCCAGCGAACCAGCCTTTGTACCCGTGGTACGTGGCAAGCCACGCCCGGAACTGTTGCCCCCGGCACGCAACACGCAACCCGTAGGCGACATCACACCCATCCTGGTAAAAGCCGTTGCTGGCCAGCGTATCACCAGGGAAGAAGCAGTTCAGCTCCTTCGTTCCAATGATCTGATCGCCATCGGCAAAGCAGCCCTGGCTGTCAGCGAACGGCTTCATCCTGAGAAGTACCGAACGTACAACATCGATCGCAACATCAACTACACCAATGTTTGCGCTGCGGTATGCGATTTCTGTGCGTTCTACCGCAAGACCAGCGATAGCGATGCCTACGTTCTCAGTCGGGAAGAACTCTATCAGAAGATCGAAGAGACGATCGCTGCCGGCGGGGACCAGATTCTGCTTCAAGGTGGCAACCATCCTTCGCTCAAGCTGGAATGGTACGAGGACATGCTCCGCGACCTGAAGGCACGTTATCCTCAAGTAAACCTGCATGCTTTCAGTGCTTCCGAAATCTGGCACTTCCACAAGATCAACAAGCTACCAGTGAAGACCGTGCTGGAGCGATTGAAAGCAGCAGGGCTCGGAAGCCTACCGGGTGGCGGCGGCGAAATTCTGGTCGATCGCGTTCGCCATGCTATGACCAAGAACAAGGTGCTGACACAAGAGTATCTCTATGTTCACCGGGCCTGGCATGAACTAGGCGGACGGTCTACCTGCACCATGATGTTTGGCCACATTGAAACCCTCGAAGAACGCATCGAACATCTCGATGTGCTTCGTCAATTGCAGGATGAAACCAAGGGCTTCACTGCCTTCATCTGCTGGACGTTCCAGCCCGAAAACACCGAGATGGCCCACATCCAGCCTGTCGGGGCCTTTGAGTATCTCAAGACTCAGGCTGTGGCCCGACTGTTCCTCGATAACATCCCCAACATTCAGTCGTCCTGGGTCACCCAAGGTTTACAGATCGGCCAACTGGCTCTGTACTATGGTGCCAACGATATGGGTAGCCTGATGCTGGAAGAGAACGTCGTCTCCGCGGCAGGCACCGTTCACCATTTGACGCTGGAACAGATCAAAGATGCTATCCGCGAAGCAGGCTATGAACCCAAACAGCGGAATGTGTTTTACCAGGTGATTACTTAACCAGAATCTACTTCACAATCTCCTGGATCGGATCATCAGGCTTTGCCTGATACGGGCTAGGTGACAGCGAGAAAGGTCCCGAGCCATTGTCGGGTATCACCCAGGTGCCATGAATGGAACCCTCGCCATCGTACTGCCCACTGTAGATCACCTTGTGCTTGCCCACATACTGTTTCACAAAGCTGATCTGCCCGGCGTTATATTCCCCTTTAATGACGAACACGCCAATAATGTCGTGCCCGCCACCGCTGACAATCCCGCCGTTGAATTTGAGCGTGAAGTCCTCCATGAACTGCCTGCCAAAGAAAGGCTGCTCCCAGAACCCCCGCCATAAACCTGATGGATACATCGTCACCTCCGGTCGCATTGTAAGTACGTACTTGTGATCATGTAAACAATGGCTGGGATAATTTTTCTGTTTTCCATACGGGCGTGTGTCGGAATTGAAGAACCGGCTCGACAACCTATACCAACTTACCATGAAATTAATTCCTGATCACTCTTCAGAACTCAGCATTCAGTCCACAGGACTGAAAGTACTTCACATGCCTGCATCCTACCAACCTTGGGTCACTGGCGGGAAAGAGATCTACACCCACAGCCTGGCTCGTGAATTGCAGAAACTAGGCTGTCAGAATCATGTCGTCATTCATCAAAACCTTGGCAACGAGGAACCTCTCGGAGAACATCAACTCGAAGGGATCACTGTACATGTGCTGCCAAAACTATTGGAACGTGAACGTACGGTATGGTACGCCAACCGAACCAAAGAAACACCTGGCTTCGCAAAGCTTCTTGCTGAAGTAAAACCAGATATCGTCCACCTTCATGATTTCGGTCGCGATGTCAACCTGCATCACCTGGAACAATGTCAGGCATTCGGGGCTAAAACTGTGATGACTTATCACAGCCCGGGCCAATCGTGCCTGCAGCGGGAAATGCTTTTCGGTGGTGACACCGTTTGTGATGGAGAAATCAAACTCGAGCGCTGCACCGAATGTCGATTAGCTGTGCAAGGCGTGCCTTCATTTATTCGCAAATCCCTTTCCAGACTCTCGTTACCACTACGGCCCGTTAACAACAAGTTATCCCGCGCGCTCACGTCGCGAAAAATGACGGAATACTTCGCAGCAGCCTGGAAAGAATTGGTAAACCGAATCGATGCGATCCATGTGCAAGCCCACTGGATTAGTGAGGTCATGAAGATTAATAAAGTTCCAGAAGAGAAAATCGCTTACTTCCGTTCAGGTCTGCCGCTGGCCCCGTTCAACATTCCCACTCGAAGCCCACGTCGCCCTGACACACCTCTCAAAGTCATCATGCTGGGGCGATGCGAAGCTATCAAAGGCCAGGAAACACTTATTGACGCTGTACAACAATTGCCTTCAACTGCAAAAGTTGAAGTCTCCTTCTTCGGCCCCTATTGGGACACTACTCCCTATGGACTACGGTGCCTGGCCAAAATAAAGGGCGATGCACGATTTCACCCCCCTCGAAAGGTGCCCCATCAGGAAATCGTTGAGCACCTGGCCACATCTGATCTCCTTGCTGTACCCTCACATTGGATGGAAACCGGTCCCTTGGTTGTATTGGAAGCATTCGCGTTGCAAGTGCCCGTTGTCGGCAGTAACCGTGGTGGCATCGCAGAACTCGTTCAACATGGCCAGACTGGCTTCCT
>CAYPJB010000134.1:0-10561 GCA_964410845.1 uncultured Bacteroidales bacterium
TGCGAGCACTGCCTGCAGATCACTCGATTGACTGGGGGTGATGACCAAAACAGTGCCTCCCTGCTCTGTGATGGATGGTAAGTGCTGAATCACCTCGCCGAGGTGCGCATGACATTGGATTCACATCAGGTGCCGATAGAAGAGCAGGATGACTGACTTGCTGGCCAACCGGTAGAGTGAAGTCCTTTCACCAGTTGGCTGCAGCAGTGGATGGTCAGCTACCCTGTCTCCGACGGCATACATCATGGCTCTCTGGTTGGCGATGGACTCTCTTCACTGGTGGATTCGCCTGTCGATGATTGGGGCTGCGACCGCGGCCCGCATGCACCGCTAAGTCAGGTCTGAACCCCGAATCGGGGCAGTACCCACATCTGCAGAATGAACCACAGTGCAAGAAAGCCGAGTGGCATCAGGTAATCCATGAGTTGTTTTCTCCTCGCCCGTCGTCGTGCGATGGCGTCTGCATCTGGTTCGTACATAGTCAGCCCCCGGTTGGTCGTTTCATTACTTGGCAGGTACTTCGTGATTCTTTCTCACTTCAGCATGGCCATGAGCAATGAATTTACTGACCACGTCAGCATGGGCTTGTATCAACTTGACAGAGAAGGGCTCTTTGGAGGTTTCCCTGACCTTCACGCCATGTTCCGTTTCAGTTACTTCCATGGTAATGCTAGAGTAGTTCTTGAAGATAGCAACAAACAACGGATCACGGAGGTGGATGCCTCGCCCTTCCTTGACCCGGCGATGCATCGCCGTCACATGTTCCTTGATTTTGCCGGCCACTTCCGCGTTCTTCGATTCGGTAATGGTCTCTACGCCGTCAGCTACCTTGGTCACTTTGCGAGTGATGTCAGCACGATGGTCGAGCAGGTAATGAAACACATCACGATCGTCCTGCTGTTCTGCCTGTTTTTTACCTTGAGCCACTGTCAGGGACGGAGAAATGAGAGCCAGTACCAGGCTCCAAGTAAGAAATGATCGCGTCATGTTGCTTTTCCTTTGTGTAAGTTGTTACTTAAAGCTGTATTCTGTTGATCCTTCAGTCTAGTTTTGGTTACATAGTGGTTGCTGGTTTTCAGCTAATTCCTGTAACCAATTCGGCAACCAAGGATCAACATCCAGGGTAAACTCTGTTCATACTTCCATCAGATTGAGAAGGATCTTATGACACTCCATCGTTTCAGTTTTCTCGCATTGCTTTGCTGTACACCGCTTGTTGCTCAAGAACAAAGTCTGAAGCCAGGTATCAACGACACATTCCGTAATCCCAATGTCAAGGAATTCATCGAACGGTTCGAAGGTGAAAGCCGGGAGATCTTTGAGAAACGTAACGAAACACTGAAGGCTTGTGAACTCAAACCAGGCCAATCGGTCGCTGACATTGGAGCAGGCACAGGACTGTACACCAGGCTCTTTGCCAAGAGCGTGGGCGAGAAGGGTAAGGTCTACGCTGTTGATATTTCTCAGAAGTTCCTGGATCATATCCAGCAAACAGCGGAAAAGCTGGAACTCAAGAACATCAAGACCGTGCTAGGCAAAGATGTATCTCCGGAACTGCCGGCACAAAGTGTGGACGTTGCATTCATCTGCGATACGTATCATCATTTTGAATTCCCATACAAGATCATGGCGGAGATACACAAGGCCATCAAGCCTGGTGGGAAGTTGATCGTCATTGACTTCATTCGCATTCCCGGGCAGAGCCGGGAGTGGGTCCTGAATCATGTCCGTGCCGGGCAGGATCAGGTTGAGAAGGAGATCACCAAGTCTGGTTTCAAGAAAGTGGCAGACCACAAGAATATCTTCAAGGAGAATTACTTCGTTGTCTTCGAAAAGGTGGAGTTGCCTTCCAAGACGAAGTAATGCAGACGCTTTGTGAACTTGATCGAGTAGATGATGCCTGATGCACCGACGCCCCCCGTTCGCCAGTTTGGCTTTTGGTCTGCACACTTTGTGGTGGTGTCGTGCATGGTGGGGGCAGGCATTCTGACCACCTCGGGCTTTACCCTCAGTGCAACGGGTAATCCGACGGCACTGCTGATGCTCTGGTTGGTGGGCGGGCTGATGGCTCTCGCGGGAGCACTGACCGTCGCTGAGCTTGCCACCATGTTGCCTCGCGCTGGTGGTGATTACCTGTACGTGCGAGAGGCCTACGGTATCGGTACCGGTTTCGTTTGTGGCTGGTCAACCTTTATCCTGGGCTTTGCTGCTCCGACTGCGGTCGTGGCTTCCACAGCAGTGAATTATCTCCTTGCCTTTCTCCCAGAGGAGTGGTTGGCAACCTGGCCAACGTGGCTGTCACAGTATCGCATCCAGCTTGGGGCCAGCCTCTTCATTGCCATCCTGTCGTTGAATCACTGCTTCGGACATCTACAGAGCACACGTGTGCAGGTGATCTCTACCCTGATCAAGTTAACGATTCTGGTAGGCCTTGCCTTAATGGGGTTGCTGGTGGGGCGAGGGAGTTGGAAACACTTCACTGCCGGTGGTATGCCTACAGTGGATCAATGGCCTGCCCTGGGTGTAGGCCTGATTTACATTGGTTATGCCTACTCGGGCTGGAACGGTGCCAGTTATCTCGCTGGGGAAGTACCCCATCCTCGCCGACTCCTGCCTCGCGCGCTGATCACTGGCTGTCTGGCAGTGATTGCCCTCTACATGCTTCTTAACATCATGTTTGTCTATGCCCTCGATCCTGTAGAGATGAAGACAGCACCGATGGATCAGGTAGCTCGTGTGGCAGAATTGGCAGCCACGAAGGCTTTCGGCTCGCAGATTGCCAATCCGTTGTCGGTCATGTTGGGATTGTCACTGATCGCTTCCGTAAGCGCATATCTGCTGGCCGGGCCACGGGTGATGTTTGCCATGGCACGAGACCGACTTTTCTTTTCACTGATGGGGCAACTGCATCCTCGATCCCAGGTACCCGTTGCAGCTACACTGATGCAGGGCGGGCTGGCCATCGCATTCCTGTGGTCGGGTACATTCCTGCAACTGCTCGACTATACTGCGGTTGGATTGGCTGCACTTTCCGGATTGACGGTTGCCAGTATCTTTCCACTGCGTCTTCGCCTCAAGCATCTCGATGCATATCGGATGCCTTTTTACCCGTTGCCGCCCTTGCTGTACATCAGCCTGACCGTCTGGACAATTATTCAGGCTATGACTCAGGAAGAGAAACGCTGGCCAACGCTATTATCGCTGTTAACCATCCTGGTAGGCTCTGTAGCTGGTTTGTGGTTTCGCTCTACCGCGCCGGCAACAGACACCGGTAGATCTGATAAGGTAACTGAATCTTGAAGAGGATTGTAACCTGATGCAGGTTTGTGGATCATGTAAGCATGCAGTTGCTATCCTGGTAACTGTGCTTGTTGCTACCAACCTTAGAAAGGCAAGTGTCATGGAATGGAAGAAAATGCTCGCCGTCACCCTGGCTTGGCTCGTGACGATGGTTTCGTATGCAGCAGACCACACCAAGGACTCGCTGGATAAAGTCAAGAAGTCCGTCAGTGAAGGGCAGGCAGTATTGCTCGATGTTCGCGAACTGGATGAGTGGAACGATGGGCACATCCAGGGCGCAAAGCATCTTGCACTCTCTGATCTGAAGAAAGGTGCGAACGAGAAGTTGAAGTCTACGGTGCCTGCAGGGAAGATCGTCTATGTACATTGTGCTGCAGGTGGACGATGTCTGAAGGCTGCAGATCTGTTGAAAAGCTCAGGCTACGACATCCGTCCGCTTAAACCGGGCTACGATGCCCTGGTGAAGGCAGGATTCCAGAAAGCCAAGTAATCGACATTCTGCAGGTTCCCGTCGTGATGCAATCAGAATCACCGGATCATCGTCTTGCTGATGCTGAGCAGGAACTTCGTCTGTTTCGCCAGGCACAGACCGGTGATTTCGACGCCTTTGAACAACTGGTATTCCGGTTGCAGGGGCGGGTGTACAGCGTGGTGTTCCGCATCCTGGGGCAACGTCAGGATGCGGAAGATGTTGTGCAGCAGACGTTTCTCACCCTGATCGAGAAGATTGATACCTTTCGAGGTGAATCTGCTGTTGCAACCTGGGTCTTCCGGATCGCTACCAATTTTGCACTAAAAGTGCTGCGTAAGAAACGTGGGCTGCCCACGGTATCGCTGTATGATGCAACGGAAACCTATGCTTCAGTTCCTCATCCAGAGTACATCGCCCAATGGCGTACAGCACCGGCAGATCTGGTACAACAAGCTGAATTACGTGGATTGCTCGATCAGGCCATTGCTGAACTCGACGACAAGTATCGTCTGGTATTCGTCTTGCGTGATCTGGAAGAACTGTCGACAGAGGAGACGGCTGAAACTCTGGGAATCAGCACATCCAATGTCAAAGTTCGATTACTACGAGCACGATTGCAATTACGTGAGCGTCTGACACGGGTGTTGGGCGATGATTCAACACGCGTCATTCCGGATCATTCCCATCAACTGACAGTCACCAGCAAGGAACCCCGGGCAGGGCAACATCCATGAAATGTGAAGAACTGCTGGCCGCCCTCAATGAGGTAATTGATAATCAAGCCGCCATGGCAATCTATCAGGAGTTTGCGGAACATTTAGCAGGATGCAATCCCTGTCAGCTGGTCCTGGATAACGTCAGAAAGACCATCCAGCTCTACCAGGCAGGAGAGCCTTATGAGATGCCTGCTGCGTTTCAGATGCGTTTTCGCGAAGCTCTCAAAGCCAAGTGGAAAACCAAGTTCCCGAATGCTTCCATTCCATGATTTCGGCCACTCCATTCGGCCTAAGCAACAGTGATGTTGACGAAAACTGTCAACATCACTGCAAGATGATGATTTGCTGGCTGAGATCACGACTACTGAATTAGCAGCAAGCTCAGGCAACCAGGTGTTTGCCAATCTCTTCGATCAGCTTGGCTTCGTCCGGAAACTTGCCAATGGCTTTCTTGGAATGGACGAGCTTGCCGTTGACTTCGACTTCAAAAACTCCTCCACCCGAAGGTACCAGTTGCAGGTTATTGATGTCCTGGCGGAAGGTGTTCAGCAGCTTGGTCGTCAAACTGACGGCCTGCGGCGTATAGTTTCACATCATGCAGAAGGTGATGGACACGTTCATTTCTATCTCCGAAAAGGTTCTACTGGTTTGTATATCAATTTTTCGTCCATGGTCTTCGACTCCGACCGGGGACGAGTACTGAAACACTACCTACCATATGTGCATGCATTCACTCGATCTCAGCAAGCTGAAAGTCTTCCCCTTGGCCGAGCGGCAAAGCCTGACTCGCGTGGATGACATTCTGGTTGAACCATCATCCATACCACGGGCTGCACCACCCGAAGTATTGGTTTCTGTCGAAAAAGCAGTGGAAGCAATCAGGAAGGCACGCGAGAAGAACGCATCGGTGATGCTGATCTACGGTGCACATCTGCTTCGCAATGGTGCAGCCCTCATACTCGATGAAATGATGAAAGGTCGCTGGCTGACCCATCTGGCTACGAATGGAGCTGGCACCATTCACGATTGGGAGTACGCCTGGTTCGGCGCCAGCACCGAGAGCGTCGAAATGGGTGTCGCCAACGGCAAGTTTGGCACCTGGCACGAAACCGCCACCAGCATTCACCTGGCACTCCTTGCTGGAGCACTGGATGGCCTCGGCTATGGCTGCTCGCTGGGCAAGCTGATCTGTGATGATGGAGTGTCACTCCCGGAGCCTGCAGAACTGGCCGGGCTGATTTCCCAGGAACCTGCCCATCCGCTCACTGCAGCCCGGGCTGATCTGTTGCAAACCATGCAGCGGTTCGGCTGGAAATCGGGCCGCTGGCCCATTGAGCATCGCTGGAAGCAGGCTTCTATCCTGGCGTCTGCTTGGAAATATCGCATCCCCATGACCGTTCATCCCGGCATCGGCTACGACATTATCGCAAACCATCCCATCTTTAATGGAGCCGTCATTGGCCGGGCCGCGGAACTCGACTTCAAGCTTTTCGGCGGCTCGGTCGACCAACTCGATGATGGCGTGGTGCTTTCCATTGGCTCCGCCATCATGGGACCTCAGGTTTTTGAAAAGAGCATCAGTTGCGTGAACAACCTGCGGCTTCAATCAGGCCGACCCGTCGTGCAGGGGCATTCCATCTTCGTGGTCGACCTGCAGGATGGTGGCGGCTGGGACTGGTCGCAAGGCGAACCACCGAAATCGAACCCTGCCTATTATCTCCGATTCTGCAAGAGTTATTCCCGCATGGGTGCTAAGATGCACTATGTGCAGTGCGACAATCTCACCTTCCTGCACCAGCTATTCCACCGCCTACAGTCCTCCAGATGAGAACAACCATGCTCTCCCGCCGACATTTTCTCCTGTCATCGCTGGCAGCAACCGTTGCAACACCAGTGCTCTTTAGCCAGCAGCCAACTGAACTCAGCATCCACGAAGCAGGTCGACAACTGGTTGATGCTCTTTCCAGTTCCACCCGCGAGAAGGTGCTGTTGCCATTTGATCACGCAGAGAAATTCAACTGGGACTTCGTGCCCTTGAACGATACCAGCAAACGCATATCGACTCGCAAGGGCATCTCGCTGGATGATTGCACCAGGGAAGCGAGGACAGCCGTGCTGGCATTGCTTCGTAGCAGTGTCAGTCAGCAAGGGTATGAATGGTGCAAGGCCATCATGGAACGTGAGGCCATCCTGGCAGAACTGGAACCACGCAATGCCTGGTTCCGCAAGCCCGGCTGGTATTTCGTGACCCTGTATGGCCAACCAGCTCGTACTGGTGTGTGGGCTTGGCGGCTGGATGGCCATCATCTGTCGGTCAGTTGCACGGTGAAGGATGGCGAGCTGATTTCTGCCAGTCCCTTTTTCATGGGTGTTAACCCCGTCACCATCATGCATGGTCCAAAGAAAGGTACACGCGATACCATTACTCCAGCGGAGGATGTGGCTCGTGAACTCTACCTGGCACTCACACCCGACCAGCAAAAGCTGGCGTTACACCAAGAACATTTGCCTGAAGTGAAGGCACGCACCAGACAGGCCCCCACGCTGCCAACCGGGCTCAGCGTTGCCAGGATGGATACCAGGCAGCAATCCGTGCTGCAGAAACTGTTGCAGCATTATTTCGAACGCATGCCCCAGGCACTGGTAGCATCGGAAAAGAAGAAGCTGGACCAGTCAGGCCTTGATCGATTGAGCTTTACCTACACCGGCGAAGCAGCGGCAGGCAAGCGACATACTTATGTCATTCAGGGGCCAACTCTCTTTGTTCATTACATGAATGAACAGACCGACCCGCATCGAAACCCTGCGAACCATATCCATAGCGTCTACCGCAGCGTATCGAATGATTTTGGCGCCGCAGCGATCAGGGGCTAGACAGGCTCTAGATCCGAATGGATTCCAGTAATGGCCCGTACAATTCGGGCCGGCGGCCAGCTATGCGGTTCACTTCGTACTCACCCGGGATAAAGACGGTTTGCTTGTCTCGGGCCAGGTCAGGCTCTATCTCGGAGAGCAGCATTCCCTCTTCATCGTGGTCGAGATAATCCAGATCCTCGCCGTTCCAATCGATCAGTCGACTTTGACCGATAAAACGGAACATGTTCTCGATGCCCACCCGGTTGCAGGAAAGAAAATAGATATGGTTCTCAAGGGCTCGCATGGCGGGGATGTGAGCAGCACTGCCCCAGGCGCCTTCAGGCCAATTGGTGGGTAGAACGATCAAGTCAGCGCCAAGTAGCGATAACACGCGGCACGGTTCCGGGAAGCTGCCATCGAAACAGATCAGCATGCCAACCTTGAGTCCGCCAAGATCATAGACCTGGTAGGGTTCCGTGCCAGCTGTGACAAAACGATCAACTCCCAGGAAGGGCAGATGGGTCTTGCGGTAGATGCCGACGATACCCTTGGGGCCGATGCATACAGCACTATTGTGCAACTCATTGCCTGCCTTTTCGAGGAAGCCAACGATGATAAAGCAGTCCAGTTCCTCACATTCCTGCATCAAATCCTGTATGGGCTTGCTGTTCAATGGCAGAGCATGGCGAAGGGCATGCTCTTTAGTCTGGTAGCAGTAGCCAGTGAGAGCACACTCGGGGAAAACGATCAGCCGGGCACCTTCTTCATTGGCAAGATCGATGTGCAGCTTGATGCGGCGTAAATTGTCTTCGATATCGCCTATTCGGCAATCCATCTGAATCGCAGCAACTTTCCATGGCTTGGGCATCGGAAACCTTTCATCTTCGCCGAGGACCTGTGTCCTTTGGTTATTGAATATCTACCCTTATTCTATTCATCATCTTCCCCAAGTGTCTCTTCCACATCATGACTGACTCGTTGAGTTTGCCATAGAACATAGGATGACGTGCAGTTGGAGCTTACATGATTACGACGATACCAATCTTCCTCATCGATGCTTTCACTGATCAACCATTCAAAGGCAACCCGGCTGGAGTGGTGTTGCTGGAGAAGCCTGCCTCCGAGAAATGGATGCAGCAAGTGGCCATGGAGATGAACCAGGCGGAAACAGCTTTCGTGGTGCCACTCGAGAAGGGTTACGGGCTTCGCTGGTTTACTCCAACAGTCGAAGTGGAATTGTGTGGACATGCGACACTGGCAGCAGCCAGCATCCTTTGGCGACTGCACAAAGTCCCCAAAACCGAAACCATCTCGTTCAGTACCCAAAGTGGTTGGCTGCATTGCACCCGGCATGATGAAAGTATTCAACTCGATTTTCCAGTGAAGCGGGTGGAGCCATGCGATGCACCATTGGGCATGATCTTATCCCTGAATCTGAGTGACTTTATTTGCTTCAGCAACAAAATGGATTATCTCGTTGTGGTGAAGGATGAAGGAATCGTTCGCCATATGGAACCGGACTTTGTCAAGCTGGCTCAGGTGAATTGCCGAGGAGTGATTGTTACTTCTGTGTCAACCACGGAGGGAGTTGATTTCGTTTCACGATTCTTTGCGCCTTCGTGTGGCATACTCGAAGACCCGGTTACCGGTTCGGCCCACTGTGCACTTGGGCCCTATTGGGCAGAGAAATTGGGCAAGACCAGGCTCCGCGGTTACCAGGCTTCCAGGCGTGGAGGTTATGTGCAGTTGGAAGTGAATGAAGACCGCGTGTTGCTTCGGGGCCAGGCGGTTACTTTTATGAAGGGTGAGATTCGCAGCGAAGGATAAAACAGCTGTTTTTTTTGAGAGTAATCGACTGCAATTTCTTGTTGGCATTCTTGCGTTGCGGGGATGGCATCCTCAGTTACAGCGTGTTACCATCATGCATTCTTCTCTATGTTTTCACCCGGAGTTCGTGCATGAGGTTGTTTCTTGTGAGCTTAACGCTCCTCTTACCCCTCACCCTGGTGGCCCAGCAGCCTACCAAGGTGACGACAGTGGAAGGCATCACCGAATACCGTCTCGACAACGGTTGCAAGGTATTGCTCTATCCTGATCCGTCCCGCAGTACGGTGACCGTAGCTCTCACCGTCTTCGTCGGTAGCCGTCATGAAGGTTACGGCGAAACGGGCATGGCCCACCTGCTGGAACACATGGTCTTCAAAGGAACTCCCCGCAATCCCAACGTTCCCAAAGCACTGCAGAACCATGGGGCCAACTTCAATGGCACCACTAACGTCGATCGCACCAACTACTTTGAAACCATGCCTGCCACGGACGAGAACCTCGAGTTTGGCATCCAGCTTGAAGCGGATCGACTGGTCAACAGTTACATCAAACGCGAAGACCTGATGTCTGAGTTCAGCGTTGTTCGCAGTGAATTTGAATCAGGCGAGAACAGCCCGACTCGTGTGCTCAACCAACGCATGATGGCAGTTGCATACGAGTGGCACAATTATGGCAAATCGACCATTGGCAACCGCACCGATATAGAACGGGTCCCGGTCGATAACCTTCGCGAGTTCTACAAGAAGTTCTATCAGCCTGACAACTGCATGGTGGTCGTTGCTGGCAAGTTCGACGAAGCCAAGGCACTCATCCTGGTGCAGAAGCACTTCGGCAGCATCCCCAAGCCGACACGCGAATTGCCCAAGACCTATACCGAAGAACCACCACAGGATGGTGAACGCTTAGTCACCCTTCGTCGCGTTGGAGATGTTGGTGCAGTGGGTGTTCTCTACCACATCCCAGCCGGTCGTCATGAAGACTTTCCTGCGATGGAAGTGCTGACCAGCACCATGTCGGCGCAACCGACAGGCATCTTGTACAAAAAGCTGGTCGAAACCAAACTCGCCACCAGTGCTGGTGGCTTCGCGATGGGGCTGCATGATCCAGGCGTTGCCGAATTCTCGGCACAGGTGGAAAAGGGTGTCGATATCGAAAAGGTCAAGAGCGTGTTGCTTGAGACGATTGATGAAGTGGTGAAGAATGGCATTTCGGAAGAAGATGTCAACCGCACCAAGACTCGCATCATCAAGAACCGCGAGAACAGTTCGATCAACACTTCCCAGGTGGCTATCAGCCTGAGTTCCTGGGCAGCCCAGGGCGACTGGAGGCTCTACTTCCTCCATCGTGATCGCATCGAGAAGGTAACTCCTGAAGATGTAAAACGGGTGGC
>CAYPJB010000135.1:0-10557 GCA_964410845.1 uncultured Bacteroidales bacterium
CTATCGGGCACTCTCCACTATGAATGGTCGCGAACGGGTTATTGTTCCTGATTAGTATTTGTTTTCTCGCAAGATTTCCCCCTCACTCCCAACCCCTCTCCCGCGCAGGGGAAAGGGGAGCAGAACAAATACACGCAAACTTCAAGTGCTCCGGTCATTCGTTTTCGGTGGTAATCCCTATACTAAACAGTTGCCCTTACTCCGGAGGAATCTCCCTTAGTCCGGTGATTTGCATAGTGGCTCAGGGACAGGATATTTATGAAACGCAACGATTTACGCAATGTCGCCATCATCGCTCACGTCGATCATGGCAAAACTACACTCGTCGATGAGATGCTCAGGCAGTCGGGACAGTACCGCGCTGGTGAACTCGAGAAGCTCGAAGGTGGTCAGCATGGCCTGATCATGGATTCCAATGAACTGGAACGGGAGCGAGGCATCACCATTCTGGCCAAGAATTGTGCCATCCGCTGGGGCGATACCAAGATCAATATCATCGATACCCCCGGCCACGCCGACTTCGGTGGCGAAGTGGAACGCGTGCTGCGCATGGCAGACGGTGCCGTGCTGCTCGTTGATGCTGCAGAAGGCCCGCTGCCTCAGACGCGCTTCGTGCTGCGCAAGGCATTCGAATGTGGCCTGAAGCCGATTGTGGTCATCAACAAGGTCGATCGTCCTGATGCCCGTTGTCAGGAAGTGCTCAATGCGGTGTTCGATCTCTTCGTCGATCTCGATGCGGACGATGCCACCTGCGACTTCCCAGTGATCTATGCTTCTGGTCGCAATGGGTGGGCGAAGTATAAGCTCGAAGACGAAGCCAAGGACTTGCGTCCGCTGGTGGAAACGATCATGAAGCATGTTCCTGCAGCTGAAGTGAACATGGACGCACCGGCCCAGTTCCAGGTGAACAACCTCGACTTCAGCGAGTTCGTAGGTCGTATTGCTGTAGGCCGTCTCTATGCAGGCAAGCTCAGGAAGAACCAGCGCGTGGCCATGCTGGGTCGCGACAACAAACGCACCGACTACAACTTGAAGCAACTGCTGACGTTCGACCGTCTAGGTCGCAGCGAAGTGGAAGAAGTGACCGCAGGTGACATCTGTGCCCTCGTCGGGTTGGATAATGTCGAAATCGGCGATACCATCGCGGATGTCGATCATCCGAATCCGCTGCCTGCCCTGAAGGTGGATGAGCCGACGCTGACGATGCTCTTCCGCATCAACGATTCACCGTTCTGCGGTCGCGATGGCAAGTTTGTCACTAGCCGCCAGTTGCGGGATCGTCTGTTCAAGGAACTGGAACGTAACGTGGCCCTCCGCGTGGTTCCCGTGGAAGGCAAGTCGGACGAATTCATGGTCTCCGGGCGTGGCCTCTTGCACCTGGGTATCCTCCTCGAAACCATGCGTCGCGAAGGCTACGAGCTTTCGGTCGGCAAGCCCCGCGTGATCATGAAGGAAGAGGGGGGCATGAAACTCGAACCCGTGGAATACCTGGTGGTCGAATGCCCACAAGGCTCCGTGGGTTCTGTGATGGAACTGGTAGGCAACCGCCGGGCAGAATGCTTGAAGATGGATGCCCGTGGTGAACTGACTCACCTGGAGTTCACCATCCCTGCCCGTGGGTTGATCGGCCTCAAGACTCGCTTGCTGACCGCAACGAGTGGCCAGGCCATCATGCACCACACGTTCTACGACTATCAGCCGAGTCGCGGCAGCATTCCAAGCCGCATCAACGGCGTGATGGTGGCGACCGAAACAGGCCCTGCCACTTTCTATGCCATTGAAGGGTTACAGGATCGTGGCGTGATGTTCGTGTCGCCGCAGGATCAATGTTATGAAGGACAGATTGTTGCAGAGCATTGTCGCGACAATGACCTGCCAGTGAACGTCGCGAGAGAGAAGAAGCTGACGAACATGCGTAATGCCAACGCCGAGAAGACGGTGGTTCTGAAAGCTCCCCGTCAGATGACGCTCGAGATGGCACTCGAATACATCGAAGATGATGAACTGGTGGAAATCACCCCGAATTCGATTCGTCTTCGCAAGGTCATCCTCAAGGAAGCGGAACGCAAGCGATTTGATCGCTCGAACCGCGAAGAGTAATGTACCCATTTCGCTGGATAGAGAACGCTCACTTGAATTGTGCGTTTGTCTTTCACGACTCGCAACACTATTGCAGGCGTTCCTGGTCGTCATGATATACCGACGTTGCAAGCAGGCAGCACCGTGTTGACGTTCTGATGTACTCCGTTCAGCGCAGTACCAAACGAAAAGACGTCTCCGTTTCGGGAGACGTCCTGCAACTTTCAGGAGTTGGATTACTTGCGACGAACGCGTGCCTTGGCTTTGGTCTTGCCAGCATTCTTTCGTCTGCGATACCACGAACTTCCTGCAATAATGGTGGCGCTCACCGATACGAGAGCGATACTGGTCGGTTCGGGCACAGCAGCACCAAAGCCGAACCCGATCTGGAAGTTCTCGCTGCCTAGAAGGTAGCCGGTGCTGGCTTCGGCGGCATTATGGAATCCCCACTGCAGCACATCCGTTGGTGGGTCGTTGAAAGTCGTGTCACGAATGCCAATCGTGGCCATCTTGCCATTATCAGCAGCGGTCCCAAAGATGGTGGAATCGTAATTGAAAATCATGCTGCCATCAGCTTCGAAGAGATGAACCTGGAAGCTGACTGGCTTGCTGAGTTGATTTTCATTGAAGTGCTGCATGGAAGACCATTCGACGGTCATCTGACGATTGCCTGCTGCACCGGTCACTTGGACGTAAAGCCCTGGGCCGCCCATCTGCATGCCACGGGCAACCAGATCGGTGAAGAACGGTACAATGGCTGGTTGATTGCCAAACGAAGCGGGCTCGGTCAGCAGATTCACTGGCACTACCGTAGTGCTGGTGGCCCCGAAGACCATGAAGCCATTGGCGGAAGCGAAGACAGGGTTGCCCGCAGCAATCGTTCCGCCGAAGAACTTGAAACTGAACGGCATCGAGATGCTGGCATAGCCATCATCTTCCGGCACAGCCAGCCCACCACCGAAGGGGTAGTAAAGCGTATCAGGCTTGCCTGCAATAGAACTGAAAACAGCGCGACCACCCTGAGCGGTGTATCCATACGCAGGACCTACGGTGGCGGTGTAGGGATCAACTGGAGATTGGGCTGTTGCTTCGCTGACGCAAACCGTCAACAACGCTAACGCAACTAAATGCCTCATCCTTGGGCTCCTTCCGTGGGCAGCAAGCAACGTGCATAATGCACTGGTAGGCAATAGTAACAACTGACCATGTCAATGCCAAGCTCAATCCATGTGCCTGGCATTAAGTTTAACACTGGGTAAAATAACCTCTTAGTGTACTTGATCAGGTCGTTTTTCACTCTCACCAGCGGGGTTACATTACTTTTTCCCCATCGGCACCTTGGCAATCACAGTCTCACCACGCCCCTTGGCATTGGCAATACTCTGAATCGTCCAGAGATCTGTCAGGTTATCCCCATCCATCACGCTGCCACTGTAGTCGCCCCATGCCACGCCATCAGTGGCACCTTTTCCCTCTCCCAAGCTGATAATCTCCCGGGTTGTCCCCGGAGGATCGCTGGCCAGCCGATAGCAACACCTGGGAGAGATAAACATCTCAGGCCCGGTTTCCTGGAAACCAATCATCACATCTTGATTCTTGTTAACAGCCAGGGTCGTCTGAATGTAACTGTTCGTCGGGTGAGCGATTCTTCCACTCTGTACCAGGGTGCCATCCAGCTTGAACTGATGCCACTGCACGGCAGAACGCCCTTCGACATTCACTGCCTGCGAGAACCAGACACAGTCGCTTTGCAGGACGATGTTCTTCGGATTGCGGTCGCCCGAGGCAGTCTTCTGTGCAGTCCCCTTCTGCGGCGATGGTGGAGGCGAACCAAAGTATTTGAACCCGTGAGGCTTGCGAACGATCGACTTGATCTTCGGCGAGCCATCGCCACTATCGGTAACGCAGGTCAGCACGATTTCATTCCGTGTCAGCGCCAGGAAGTACAGATCATCGATGGCATCCTGCGTATGGACCGGAGCACCCAGGTTGCCGGCAAAATGATAGACAGTGGTCGGCTTGCCCGCTTTCGCTTCCGCAGTCTTCAGCACAAACGTTTGCTCGGGTCCACCAGGGAACGAGTAGCCAATCCACTTTCTGCTGTAACCGATGCCGCCACCATCCACGCCACCGGGAGCAAAGACGGGGTAAGTATTCCAGGCCCCGGTAGGATCCCCTGTTTCCGATACTGAAACATTCACCGGCTTCTTTTTGTCTTTATCCCAGTACACCCAGAGATCAAAACAGAAGAGCTTGTTATGTCCATCGTAAAACAGTTTCGGATCGATGCCGTCGTTGAATTCCTTCTGAGGCACCCCCATCACGTACTCGCCCGATTTGTCGTAAATGATCAGTCCGCTGTTGGTGCCATGCAGGACGTATCCACCACCTACAGCAATCTGTGGATCGACCTGGCGATTACCATCTTGTGATCCATCAAAGACCAGCATTCCATGGACGGTCCGCGGATTCCCCCCCTGCTTCCGCACCTTCGCCTTGCCGTTCTTGTTGAACGACTCATTTCGGATCGGCTGCACTACCTCGACCCGCACGGGCTTGGTGTCAACAGCGGGCTTGGGGGGTGGCGATTGGGTGGGAAGGGAAAGTAGGACGAGTGTAATCAACTGCATGGTGTGCTCACAGGATAGTCGATGACAGAATATGAGTCACGATCAGATCTGTCAGTATTCATTCGACTTCTGCTGAAACACATGCCCTGATGTCAAACCTGTTCCTCAGGCTTCGTTGCATCTCTACGCAGGTACACCATCGGGAAAGTCTGTATGGCCTGCCGGCGCTGGAGTTGCCAGTAGCGAAAGAGAATAGCGGAAATGAGAAGACCAACACCTATCCCGATCAGTGGATAGTACGTTCCACTGGTGGGATACTGCCACAGCGAAACCTGTTCTTCATCGAACACGGCAAGCGTGTTATTGTTGGGATTGGCTGTCATGCCGGAGCGACTATAGGTTGACGGCAATACGATGCGGTGCAGCAGATCGCCGGTATCAGCATCGTGCAGTTGCCGAACGCTTCCTTCCGGCCACCAGGTGTTGAGCAATGAGCTGAGATCAGTTCCCAGGTACGACTTCATCTTTTTCCGCCAGCTTTCATAAGCGGTATGCGTTCGTGCAAGCAGATACTTCGATGTGAACTTCAAATCGCCAGGCACTCGCAAGATGACGACCTTTTCCTTTTCAGGAACATAACTGCCATTTCGCAGCGTAAATCGCTGAGCGAAGGAGGTAGTGTTAGGTCGATCCTGCACGATGGCCAGAAATTCCTGATGCCCTGACAGCCAGCGAACATCTTTGAAATCGCCCTGCAATTCCTGAACGAGGACTTTCCTTTTCATGTCCAGGATCTGCATGTGCCAACCGTTCCACGGAATGACAGCAACATGGGAGCCATCGTCACTGACGTTACAGATGCTTGTACTAGAAACATCAAGAGGCATCGCTGCCGGTTCGACAGCATCGCCGTGCCAGACCAGCAGAAAACCCTTGCCGGGCTCGTTACCCAGTCCGGTTGCACGGGCTACCAGTATGCCGTTCCTGTAGTTGACGCGATGGATGTACTGATACTGGTCTGCACGAAATCGCCGAGGCACTGTCTGCTTGCGCCAATCGTAAAGCACCAGGCGTCGGTCAGCAGGCGTAGTCTGCTGATGTACCATGAACACGATGGCTGAGCCATCGTCAGTGAGTTGTGGATAACCTTCGCGTGTCCACGAGCAGCGGAGTTCCTCCGGCACGGGCAGTTGCAGGCATTGAGCACCAGTGTTGGCATCCAACCCCCGTACTACCATGTTGGTCAAGATGGTTGGAACCGTCGGATCAGGAGTAGCGTCCAGTTGCAGGAGAATAGAACCCTGATCAACAAAGCCGAGCACACTCAGTGCATCTTCCGTGCTGTTGGTCTGCCAGCGCAACTCGGGTGCAGGCATCATCCAGGTGCCTGTCATCAAGCCAATCAGCGGGGCAACCAGAATGCCCAGCCACAGGAAGATCTTCATCATGCCGCAAGTCTACCCGCACACTCAAAAATTGCCTGCCTTATTGTGTGTCCGAACCAGCCAGTTCATACACAACTCTCTCAAATCGAGAGGGTGCAGACGAAGTAATCCGCTATTTGCCTATCATGGCCTTCACGTAGGGCGTTAGTCCACTGAAAAACAGTTCGACAGCGATGGCCATCACGATCAGGCCCATCAGTCGGAGCAGCACCTTGTTGCCCGATTCGCCCAGGAACTTGAGGATCTGCTTGGCAGCAATCAGCATGACAAAGGTGATGGCCAGGGCAGCAAAGATGGTCAGCAGCAGCAGCCCCTGCTTCACCGTGGTATCCGCTTCGGTCATGCGGATGATGACCGTGGTGATAGCCCCGGGGCCACAGATCATCGGGATACCGAGCGGCGTGATGGCAATGTCGTTGGCGTAGGAGTGATCGCTGGGGCCATTGTCGTGCAATGATCGTGTCAGCCGGGCCTGCAGCATTTCGTAACCCGTGACGAAGAAGATGATCCCCCCCACGATCTGTAAGCTGCTGGAGGAGATGTGGAACAGGCTGAAGATGGCCTGCCCGGCGAACTGAAACAGAACCAGGATGATGAATGCGGTGAGGATGGCCCGGAAGGCTACGCGCCGAACATGCTGCGGGCTGAGCCCATCCGTGAGGGCGATGAAGACGGGTACGTTGCCGAGCGGATCGATCATGGTGAAGATCGAAACAAAGCTGACCACCATATAAGCCCAGATGTCAGCCACGCTACCTCCCCGCTGCTATCGTCATGCCCGTCAGAATGCGACCAGCTTTTGCAGTTTCGTGCCGGAGTTGCAGCGTATCTGCCAACCTGGCATTCTGAATGATGTAGACTTCTTATGTGAACGAGATGCCCGGTTCATCACCCCGTCAGGAAGACTTTCATGATGCGATATACCATCATCGTCAGTGCGCTGCTGCTGACGCCTGTGCTGAGTTACGCTCAAGGCTCCGGCCCCGATGAAGTGACTCGGCAGGTTCTGCCGGGCAATGTTGGCCCTTATATGGGTGCCAGCCCCCACGAACGGTATCACTACGGCAACATTCAGCCGTTGTACCTGAATTTTGATTCTCGCACCTTCTACGATCTGGAATACCTCGATCGGCTCGATCGGCAGGAGAAGTTTGGCCACAAATGGCCCTCGGCCAAGTATGGCAGCGAATTCCAGGTGAACCGCATCAATAAAGAGTACATCGAACGCTCAGATCGCTTGGAAAACAGCAGGGGAAGAGTCTTCTTCGGTGGCGGGGCATTCTTTGGCCGGAGCCGCTGGCGATAACCCGTACTGGCGGGCTTCCGGGGGCAACTTGATCTTTACACCTCTGACGTGACCTCCTTCCCCGGAGGCTCGCCGTTTTTTTTACTTAGAAAAGAATTACATCCACCTGTCATTGAATAAGATTGAAATTATTCAAAAGTCAGATCAACGATCATTATTTTTTTTTTGCAATATTTATCTTGCAAATGAATTCGTGGCTGGTTAGAGTCATCACAGTTGTGCAAGAGTGCCTGTGATGAATAAGTTCATTTCTAAGCTGAAATTGGTGGGGGCAAGGCTCGTTGTAGCCCGGCTCCTTGGTTGTTTCCTCTTGGTGACGGCTGCACTCAAGATTCACGGCTTGTGGGTTGATCCCTACGGACAAGAGAACTTCCTGGCACTCCCCTGGCTCCAGTGGCTGACTATTGAAGTCGAAGTGCTGCTAGGCCTGTGGCTCCTCTCCGGTGTAGCTAATCGTCTAGCCCTGATCGTGTCGTTGGGTATCTTTACCATCTTTGCAGCATTGAGCTTCACCTTAGCCTGGCAAGGCCAAGCCGATTGTGGCTGCTTTGGCAAGGTGAAGGTGAACCCGTGGTTTACATTTGGGTTGGATGTAGTTGTTGTTGCTGTCTTAGCAGTAACTCTCTGGCGTAGTCGTTCTGTTGAAGAGTTGTCGAAAGCACGACTTTCTGGCTTCTTGATGAACTGCTTGCAGGTGGCAGGAATTACGGCAGTGATATTGGGATTAATAGCAACAGGGATGACCATCTACACAGGCGACCCATGGGCAGCCATAGCAAAGCTGCGTGGTGAAACTATTACTATTATACCTACTGTTACAGAGTTAGGCCAAGGTGTTGTGGGGCAACACCTTTCATTCAAAGTCCAGCTACGTAACTATAGCGACAAAACCGTCAAAGTAGTTGGCGGAACTACCAGTTGTGCTTGTATCGCTACGCAAGACCTTCCAATCACCATATCGCCTGGCGGCTCAGAATCTATCAAGGTATATATCAAGTTTACTGGATCACCAGGCAAGTTTACCCATCGGTTTGTGCTTTACAGCGATTCCAACGAGCGACTTACCATTGCAAGATTCTCAGGTACCATCATTCCAAACACTTCACGAGCAGGTGTGGCGGAAATCGATACTAAATCAAAAGCGAGCAATAGCCGCCAATCGGTTACTCACATCGAGGAACTCGAGTTGTTGGCTAAGGAAGGAGTAGTGCCATGAAGGATTTCTGGATTAAGGGATTGTTTAGTCTGGGACTGGCTTTAATCAGTTGTGGACTGATTCTCACACCAAATGGGAGATTGTGGGCCGACGATGACAACTCATCAGTGCCATACAATACATGCGATGTTACTGGCGTTCCCAAGTGCAGCGCAACGACTGGGCCATCACCCACTGTATGTGCTGGAAGGACTGCAAGCACATGCGCGGCTGATTGTCCCGGGCCACCAGCATCTTCATGCACTTATGTTCATACACCAGCATTGGATCAGTGCGAGTGTAAATATCCATAATGCTGACTTCTTAGGCTGTTGACCAGTAGATATCAGCAGTCTCCTTCGATGATCAGCTACAATCACTTTGCAATCTCAATCTATCAACCACATGCTCAGAACAACTATTTGCTCTGAGCATATGTACCACAATGCGTCACCAACTGCAAACTAGCGGTAGCGAAGAACAATGTCTCATTTGATTTGTGCGTTGTTGGCCAGTATCATTCTAGGCGCATCGTCATCGCCTGAGGTCAGCGATAACAAGAAGACCATTGCTAACAACTTGTTGAAATGAGGAAGTATTCCTTCACACAGCACGGCGAGATACTAATAATTATTAATGGTACTAAAGACACACAATTACGAGAGCTGTTTTGCATTAATGACAGTTACGCATTCAATATTCGGGAAAAGGCAAAAGACACATGGATATTGCTTGAAGTTGCTTCGACAAAGATTCCGTCAAAATCATACCAAAAAATTGCTGACACTATTAAACTATACAGGCCGAGTAGTGCGTTAACCATGATTGGAAACGAGACAATTCATGACATGATCCTAAGCTCTAACTTTAAGATAATTCAAGAATCGACGACGCAAGACGGCAACGACAGCGTCAAGATGATAGAATTTGATTATCCACATCAAATATTAAATAATGCACTATACAATCCGGTGCAATCAGGAACAATTAAATTGGCAGAAAATCAAGGCTATGTGATGACATCGTATGATGTTACGCTGAAGCGTAATGCACTCTCTTTGCCAGAGAAGGTTGTTTTGAACACTACACTAGTGAACGTTAACGGCATGGTACTGCCATCTGTTATTGTTAAAAAAGGCCTAAATAGCGCATCAACATATAATTACGACTACTCCAAAAGAACACTCATGTCCAAAGAGTATTATTATCTTGACCATTACGGCTTATCTGATCCAAACTACGCAACTGCAACAGGTAGTGCAATTCCATGGTTCGTTTACATCACTGTAGCAGGTGTTGTGTGTCTTCTTCTCGCATCCTTGCTTCTCATTCGCCGACGCAAGATGAGTGCTGTATGAACCGTATGCACATTGCTTTGAAAGTACTTTGCTCCTCACCTTTCCACATTAACTTGAAGCGTGAAAGAAGAGTGAGCCGTGCCTTTACCCTCGTCGAACTCCTCGTCGTTCTCGGCGTGATCTTCATGCTCATCGGCATGATCATGCCTGCTATCCAGAAGGTGCGGGCAGCGGCGGATCGGCTCGTTTGTGCCAATCAGCTCCGCCAGCTTGGTACTGCTTTGCACATGTACCATGGCGACTATGGAGCCTTGCCTTCGGGAGTTTCTCCCAACCGGCCCAATACCCCTTACCCCTACCTGGGCTGGCAAGCTCGGATTCTACCCTACGTTGAACAGGACACAGCCTGGAATCAGATTCAGCAGGCCTATCGTGCCAATCGCAGTCCGTTTGTCAGTCCGCCTCATATCTACTTCAGCAAGCCCATGAAGCTCTTCGCCTGTCCTTCCGATGAGCGGCTGGTGGATGCACAACTGACTCGTAAAGGCTACATCGTCGGGCTGACCAGTTATGTGGGCGTCCTCGGTTCCTCCTGGAATCAGCTTGATGGCTGTTTGTACGTGGATAGCCGGGTGAGGCTGACCGATATCCGCGATGGCACCAC
>CAYPJB010000136.1:0-10542 GCA_964410845.1 uncultured Bacteroidales bacterium
CAATGGCAGAAAGCACTAGGACTGACAATATTCAGTCTGAAGCCTCTTCCCACCAGGCTGGAGGATGCTGATGCCGAGCAACTGCGTGAAGTGCTCTACGGCCCCCAGTCACCTGCGGATGCGCCATTTGCTCTGGACTGGGGATTCCTCTCGCTCTTCCCCGACCGTGCTACACAGGAAGAGTACAAGAAGCTGATCAAGGATGTAGAAGTGCATAGTGCCAGGGGGCCGGCTCGTTCAATGGTACTGAACGATGCAGCCCGTGCCTACGATCCGCAGGTGTTCCTTCGCGGCCAGCCGAATCGACTGGGGGAGCATGTGCCACGGCAATTTCTCGCAATAGTGAATCCGCAGAGACAGCCGTTCAAGCAAGGAAGTGGCAGACTGGAACTGGCTCACGAAGTGTCATCAAAGAACAACCCACTGACAGCACGAGTCATCGTGAACCGTGTCTGGATGCATCACTTTGGCGCAGGATTGGTTTCGACACCCAGTGACTTTGGCTTACGCGGATCTGCACCATCGCATCCTGAACTGCTCGACTATCTGGCAGCTGACTTCATGGAGAATGGCTGGTCGCTGAAGAAACTTCATCGACTGATCATGACCTCTGCTGTCTATCAGCAAGACAGTCGAGATCGGCCGGATGCTCTAACAATCGACTCCGAGAACCGTCTGCTCTGGAAGATGAATCGTCGTCGACTGGAATTTGAATCGCTGCATGATTCGATTTTGAGCGTATCTGGTCAACTTGATGTAACGATGGGCGGGCCAGCGGTTCCGCTCTTTGCCGGCAAGAACCGTCGAGCCATCTATGGCTATGTAGATCGGCTGGATTTTCCCAGTTTGTTGACGACGTTTGACGTGCCGAACCCCGCCAGCACCACACCGCAGCGCAACCTGACAACGGTGGCTCCGCAGGCTCTCTTTCTGATGAACGGACCAATGATGCGGGAAGCTGCAAAGCGAATGGAAGCATCGAAAGAAGTTCAGCAGCAGCCAACCATCCTTGAGAAGGTTAGAGCGGTGTATCGAATACTGTTCCAGCGTGTGCCAAGTGAACGTGAGGTCGGGCTCGCCTGCCAGTATCTAGGCGAGAAGCCAGGCCAGGAACGCTGGATCGACTTCATTCATGGTTTGATGATGACGAACGAGTTCGCCTTTGTGGATTGAACGGAGCCGATGGATGCATCTGTTTTCCCGACGAGATATGTTGCAACGGTGCGGAACCGGCCTGGGAATGATGGCACTCGCAGGAGTGCTTGCTGATGATCGTGCGCTGGCTACGGAACCGCCAGCACTCGATCCGATGTCGCCACGGCAGCCTCATTTTCCAGGCAAGGCCAAGCAAGTTGTCCACCTCTTTATGAATGGAGGACCTTCACAGGTTGATACGTTCGACCCCAAGCCCATGCTCGACAAGTATCATGGCAAGCCACTCCCGACACAAAACTTCCGAACCGAACGGAAAACCGGAGCAGCCATGCGGTCGCCGTTTGTGTTCAAGAAGTATGGTCAGTCGGGTATCGAAGTCAGTGAACTGTTTGCGAAGACGGCAGCGCATATCGATGACATGTGTGTTATCCGTTCGATGTACGCTGATGTGCCAAACCATGAGCCATCACTGTTGCTCATGAACTGTGGTGATGGCCGATTGCCACGTCCCAGCTTTGGCTCGTGGGTGACGTATGGATTAGGCAGTGAGAGCAAGAACCTGCCTGGCTTTGTTGTCATGTGCCCGGGTGGTTATCCTATCGTCACCACCCAGAACTGGAGGTCAGGCTTCCTGCCCGGTGTGTATCAGGGTACCTACATCGACAGTCAGCACACCCAGATTGACAAACTGGTGGAGCACATTCGCAACACCAACCTCTCACCCTCGCGGCAACGGGAACAACTTGATCTGGTAAGGCAATTGAATGAACAGCATCTGCAAGCCCGGCAGCAAGACCAGATGCTCGAATCACGCATCCGTACTTTTGAACTGGCGTTTCGCATGCAGGCCGATGCAGCAGAAGTGTTCGATCTCAGCAAGGAAACACCCGCCACTCGCGACCAGTATGGCCATACCACCCATGGCAGGCAATTGCTTTACACCCGACGGTTGATTGAACGGGGAGTGCGATTTGTGCAACTCTGGAGCGGAGCCGGGCAGCCTTGGGACAATCACGATGGACTTGAAAAGCAGCATCGATCACTGGCGGCTCAATGGGATCAGCCGATAGCAGCCTTCCTCACCGATCTCAAGCAGCGGGGCTTATTCGATTCGACACTCGTTTTGTGGGGTGGTGAGTTTGGCAGAACGCCGGTGGCGGAGCTGCCTCAACTCAATGGACGCGATCATAATCACTATGGCTTCACCTGCTGGTTGGCTGGCGGTGGCATTAAGGGTGGCACAGTGCATGGCGGTACTGACGAGTTTGGCTTCCGTGCCATCGAGAAACCCATGCATGTTCACGATCTCCATGCAACAATGTTGCATCTCCTGGGTTTTGATCACACCCGCCTGACTTATCGTTATGCAGGTCGCGATTTTCGACTGACCGATGTACATGGCAAGGTGTGCAAGGAACTCTTGAGTTGAACTACTATGGCATATCCCATGCAAGCGAAATTGCTTTGATATTCGATGCTGAGATCACCAATGAAGATGGAATGACTGCAGTTTTGGTTTGAATTGTAGCTAACCCATAATTCAGAGTCGCCCTGGTGCTGTTGCACTGTACAATGCTGAAGAGGTTCTCTGCGAGTATCACTCATGGCCACACGTATCCTGATCGCTGACGACAACCCGCAAGGCGTGGAGCTTCTGGAAGCATATCTGGATGAACTTGGGGCAGAAGTACGCACCGCAGGTGATGGCGAAGCGACGCTGAAGCTCGTGAACGAGTGGAAGCCTGATGTGCTGTTGCTCGACATCATGATGCCTCGCATGAGTGGCTTCGAAGTATGCAAGCGGCTGCGAAGTAACCCAGCAACCAGGAACCTGGGGGTTCTGATGGTGACCGCTCTCGATCAGCCCGTTGATATCGAACGAGCGGTAGAAGCAGGGACCGACGACTTCCTCACCAAACCCATCAACAAGAATGAACTGCTTCGCCGGGTTAAAGCGCTGCTGAAGAGCAAGAATGCCAAGTCACCTCTGGAAGATGTGCTGAATTATGTGGAAATGGTGCAGCACGGCTAGAAAGATGGATCGTCTCTCGGGAGAAGGGTTGCCAGGCTCGGATCGCGTTGCAGTTGAGCAGCGACCAGATGCTGGAGTTTCCATTCGTGTGCTACACGAATGCCAAACTCTCGGGGGGTATAGTGGTAAGTAGGATCTTGTGCATGTTCATCGAGCCCGCAGTCGATCAACATCTGAATGATAACTGCGTTGTTGCCGAAATAGGCCCAGTGCAGGAGGCCTGCACCGAGGTAGGCTTTGAACTGGAGATCTGGCTGTTTGCTGAGCAGATATTCAACAACAGATAACTGGCCATTACGACACGCGATGTAAAGTGCATCGGCTACTTGTTCGTTTTCCTTTGATGGCGGGCAGGGAAGCAGGGCTCCACTGCTATCAATGCGGCTACTGCCCGTTTCCACACGACTGGGAATCACGTGCCCCGACTCATCGAAGCAGCTTTTCACGTCATCGAGCAAGCCCAGGCCGGCAGCTATGAAGAGATCGGGCTTTACTCCTGCGGCTATCAGTGCGTGGCAGAAATGGAACGATTGGCAAGTGACTCCCCACGAAAGGGGGGTATGACATGAGCTTCCTTTACGGCGCTGGGTGTCGGCACCAGCGTGCAAGAGCAGCAAACCAATCTTGACATCATTGTATTCCGCTGCGAGGTGCAGGGGCGAACTCTGCTGATCGTCGCTGGAATGAACCAGGGAAGGGTCGGTTTGCAGCAACTGGACGACAAGTGGGAAATCACCTGCACGAATGGCATCGAAAAAGCTTGTCATCGAGAGCCTTCTGTTCATGATCTGGTGCACTTGCCCTTTCCTCTCGAACAAAGAGAAAAGGGCAGATGTCAGAATCCGATTACGGTTTCAGCACTTCACCAGTGATTTGCAGGTAATAACGCTCGAGGAGGAGACGCCAGGGAGTGTTGGGCTCTACATCGTGCAGTACCTTTTCGAAGATGGCTGCAGCCTGCTTGGGTTTACCACCTTCGAGGTAGAGTAAGCCAGCGGAGATCTGTTGATCGGCCAATCGCAGAGATTCTAGAGCAGTCTGCTCACTGAAGAAGATAGGTTGTACCACATTGCCGGCAGGTTGCGTGCTGGTGCCGAAGATAGAAGTAAGGCTGTAATCTAGGCCTAATTGCAGGCTACTTTTGTCCATCTGTTGGGCGAGCTTTTCACGATACTCTGCAGCCCGTTCTGGTCGTCCCAGGCACCATTCGCCCAAGGCAGCAACATTGAGGAAATTGGTTTCACCTAGCTTTTCCCGCAACTTGGGCGAACGATAAAAGAACTCTGTGAGGACAAGATCATGCTGGCCGAGTACAGAATAAATGCTGGTAGCCAGTAACGCGATATCATCAGATTTCATGTTGCTCGCAAGTATTTCCTCGATAGCGAGGCGAGGCAACCCTGCCTGCAAGGCGAGATTGGCTCGTGTAGCCACATCTCTTGCAGGGTCGTTGCTCTTGGGCAACTGCAGCACCCCAGCTTTCCAGCGTTCCGTCTGCTGCTTTACCTGGTTCTCCAGTTCAGTTGGGGCGAAACCATACTGCTGCTTGCATAGGCTGTCGAAGTTTTTGAGCAGTTTTTCGATCTGTTCATTCTTCTGTTTGTTCAGCTGACCAATGGCCATCTGGGTATGTTCCAGAGCAGCATCGAGTAAACCTTTATTGACATACTGTTTCGCTAACTCCAGATTGATCAACCAGGCAGAAGGATGATTTGCTTCAACTGCGGCGTAAGCTGCCTGGCGCAGTACGAAATCATGGAGCGGTTCACGGTATCGTGATTGCATGGGCAGGAAGCTTTGTTCATAATCGGACAGTCTGGTAATAGTTTCCAGGTATTGCAGCCAGATTTCTGCTTTTTGATATGGGGTTGTTTCAGGGGTAATCTCGCGGACCGCTCGGCGGATCGCATCTAGGCTGAGGAGTATCGCTGCCGAGGAACTTTGCCGGGTGCTGAACCAGACCGGGAAAAATGGCATTGTTGAGATTGGGGTGGCAAGGCGTGCTTGAAGCTGACCAAATACATTACGTATCTGCATATCGTAACTGGCATAAATGCGAGCAACGCCAGTATCAGAATCACTGACAGTGTGATAAAGATGCCAGGAGGCTTCATCCAGCGAGGCTGGTCGACGAGGTGGGTCGCCAGCGAGGAATCGGGTGAAATTCATTGTCTCGTCAGTGCCGACAGCGAACTTGTTATTTTCCCGATTGGTTCGGAATGCAACGCTGTTCGGGTTGTACTCCAGCTTCTGCATGCTTCCCCAGTGAGGTGAGCCAGCCCAGGCCAGGGCATAGACTTGTCCATTATGAAGCTGAAGTGGTCGCCAGACGGGAAGATTGTTCTTATCCCGTTCCAGAAGAAGAAGACGCACTACTTCTAATTCGCGGTTTTGCTCGCGCTCAAATCGAATAACGCTTCGCCGTTTGATCACGAGGTGGCTGATATCGTGCTTCTTGAATACTTCCTGCCAGCGTGCCTGCTGTTCATGAGCGTTGGCAGCAGAGTTATTGTCACGCAGCACGCTGAGAATGGCATCGCTGGCAACAAGAAAGTCTCTGGCTGTAGATTCGTCATGCACTTCATAGCGACGATCGAAGAAATGCCGGGCACCGGGGTTATACCAGACATCATAGCCGACGACATCAGTCCAATCGAAGTGGAAGGTTTTACCGGCAATCAGGTTCTTAACTCGCCAATCATTCAAGGTGTGGCACGCCTGCTCGATATAGGGATCAGATCGGAAGGCGAAGCCGAAGGTACCCCGTGGATGAACATAGCCTAGCGATGATGTTCCCAGGGCAGTGGTGGAAAAGTCGTTCGAAGGCACTAGATGCAGCAGGGTACAGAACTGAATCAGAAGTCCTAGCAATAGGCATAGGAGTTGATTGCCCAGTATGGCAAAGCGAGTCAGTAATGGTGTTTCGCGTGGCTTCGATTGAAAGTTGAGAACTGCGAGACCAACACCAATGGCAACAAAGAAGCCAACGAAGCGATTCTGCCAGGCCCCAAGACTAATGAAGAGTATCAGAAGTAGGATTCGGCCAGGTCCCGCTGAACCAACGCCACTGATGAAGGAAGCTAGAATCACTATCAGCAACGGATAGAACGCCCATTCCGAGATCGAGAGTCCCATGGGATAGAAGATTCCCAGCAGTGGTGCCTGTGATTGTAATGTGGCAATCTGTCCAACACGTGTATTGTTGAAGAACTCTGGAGTAATGGGGGATGCAAAGAATCGATATTGTTCCGACATCTTGAGTTCAGGGTTGGTCTTTTTCATTTCCTCAAATCGTGCTTGTAGTTCGGATCCAGTAGCAGGCAGTAAGCGATGTGGAATCTCCAGGTACGACTTTACGTGGAAAGGCGTAGCCAGGCAGGCGACAAAACAGATCAGTGAGATAAAGAGCAGTGACTTAAACTGAGGTTCCTTTGCCTGAGTTCGTTGCATCCAGGTACTCAGCGTCCAAAGGGCAATCACGATCAAGCCAAGAAAGAACCAGCCATCGAGATTCGCCCAGAGGAGGAAGATCACCGGCAGAAGCCAGTAAAGCCTGCCAGCTGTCAACGTATGCAATCTTCTCAGCCAGCAATCAGGCTTGGGCTGATGATGCAATGTCCAGAGTGTGAGACCCAGCAGGAAAACGCTGAAGAGTTCCGTACGCAGGTACATGCGCTGGCCAAGAGCAAGGAAGCCAAGCACAATGGCAACCACGGTCCAAAACTTGGGACGAGCGCCTGCCAGTTGCATCATCATCCAGAAAAGCAATGTGATCAACACGGAGCGAAAAATGACGAGCAGTGGTCCGCTGCCCAACTGATAAACCTGATAAATGAGCAGATCGCCAAGCCAGCCATTATGTGTCCAGATAGCTTGCTCGCCATCGGCGTAACTGAAAGGATCCTTGCCGAATGAGAACTGCCCATCGCTGATCAATTTGCCTATCTGCAGGCTGAAGAAGATGTCAGGATCATTCACAGGAAAGATAGCCAGGAAGCACGTCATCAACAGGCCAAGCCACAGCAGCAGGCGATGATGCGAGTATTCATAGCCGAGCAACAGTTCACGAGTGAGTGGCGGAGTAACGTCCGGTTCGTGAATGGCGGAGTTTGCCACTTCCCGGGACAGTGAATGCTGAGTGGATGTACTGGATGACGAAGCCGGCATATTGACCTGACGAACAGAGTATGAAGCTCTCATTCAGCGTAGAGTTGAAGCCAAGCGAGGTCAATAAGATATCGCAGACGCAGCTGAAGTGTGAGGGAAGGTGATGGCTACCGAGTTAGAGAATTGGTTGCAGCAGGAAGCCGTCCAGCGGGAACGGCTGGCCCAAGGCTCTGGCCCAGGAACATTTCAGCCCAGGGATGTCGCGCATCTGAATGGGCTGGAGATTATCCAGGCCGTACTTCAAGGCAAGTTGCCTCATGCATCAATTGCAACCACGCTGGATTTTCTGCTGATTGAGGTGGAACAAGGCCGGGTGGTTTTTCAGGGGGCACCCGGAATCAATCACATGAATCCCATGGGAACGATCCATGGAGGCTGGTTCGCTTCCATTCTGGATTCGGCCCTCGGTTGTGCGATTCATACCATGCTGCCAGTTGGCCGTGCCTACACCACAACTGAACTAAGTGTGAATCTGGTGAGGGCGCTAACACCGGCGATAGTACGAGTGCGGGCAACGGCTACGGTGCTCCACTGCGGCAAACAATTGGCCACTGCCGAAGCCAGATTGCACGGCCCGGATGGCAAGCTCTATGCCCATGCCACAACGACGTGCCTGGTTTTTGAAAACAACAATCGAATGTGATGTCAGGCAATTCGGACGACGACCACTGTGACGTTATCACTACCCCCCAAGGCATTGGCAAGATTGACCAATCTCCTGGCGGTGGCTTCGGCACTTTGCGTGTTCCTCAGTATTTCACTGATTCCGCGATCATTGACATGGGTAGTCAATCCATCGGAACAGAAGATAAGTGCATCCCCGACTTGTAACTTTTCGTTGACGAGTTGCACGTCCACGGCGTGTGACGACCCGAGTGCCTGATCGAGTTCGTGCCGACGAGGATGGTTGGCTGCTTCTTCTTCCTTGATGACACCCATAGCAACTAGGCGTGTGACGAGAGTTTGGTCGACCGTCAATTGGCGGATCGAACCATCACGGTAGAGATACGTTCGGCTGTCTCCGACATGGCCAAGAAAGAGTTGGCCCTGGATGATATACGCAGCTTCGCAGGTGCAACCCATGCCGATCTGCGTGCCATCGCCATGCTCGGCTGCTGTATGGATGGCAGTGTTCGCCTGCTGAATCGCGTGATGGATTTCGTCGAGGATGGCTTTTTCATCAACTGCTTCGGGTTTGCTGGGTGTTTGCTTCTGGAAGACGGACCAGTGCGGCTTGCTGCTCAATGCCTCGCGAATGCTGCTCAGTGCCAGGGCACTGGCTACTTCGCCGGCATTGCAACCACCCATACCATCTGCCAAAAGGATCAATGCCTGATCGCCCCAGTGATCCTGTTCGTACCCGGCTGCGTGGTAAAAAGCGAATGCATCTTCGTTGGTGGCTCGTGCCAGACCCGTCGATGACCAGCCGGAGGTATCTAATCGCAAGCCCACTGCAGAATTTTCACCAGCTCGCAACTGATGGATCAACTCAGCAAACCCGGTCGGATCGCTGTCGTCTTCCTGAGTGGGATATCGTGATTCGACATAACGTGTGAACGTCTTTAGTACCACCTGGGTAAACACCGGGTGACCATCGGGGAAGATGCTGACAAATGAACGTGGCACGCCATAAGCGTCAAAATCGAGATCAGTCAGTTCCCGGCCATGATGGAGAGCGTAGACCAGGGCTCCGAAAGGATACAGATCAACCTTGGCGTCTGCGAGTTCAGGGGCCAGTATGAGTTCGGGTGCAGTAGAGAGTGAACCCTTCATCTGTGCCGTCGAAGGCACTGGGAGTGGCAGCAGTTCGCTGAGATCAGCCAATGCGATGTGACCAGCATCGGTGACGACGAACATTTCCGGCCGCAGTGCTTCCATGATGACCCGATGCTGGTGAAGATGCTGCAGCAGTTCTGCAATTTCGCGCAACCAGCGAAACCGGTGTGCCAGCGAGGGTGTCTGATCCCAAGCATCCCACAGCACTTGCCCTGCTGGCGGGCGAATCACCAGGATCTGTTCTGCATCTTCCTCAGAGTACTCAAGGACTGTGGGCAATTGTGCAGATAGTTTTGTGGTCAAGTCGTAGAGCCACTTCGCACTGGGCCAGTGAAGATTGTCCAGTGATGAGTGCAATGGGGCGGATGTGCTCAATTGTTTGAGAGGTGCCTGGAGGTTGACGGTATCGTCGTCAGCGCTCTCGGTTTCCTCGACTGCTGAAAGTTTGGCCAGCGAGAAATATACTTCGACACTCGGCTTGTCATCAATCAGACGAGCGGTAGCCTGCCAGCGCTGAACGCTGGGACGACTGGGAAGTGGCAGTTGCGGAGTGTAACGCTCATGCCACTTTGGTGCCGGTTCAATGCGAACCTGGGTTGTCTTTGTGGGTTCGTTGCGTTCCTTGGGGATAACGTAGCCACATTCGGCGCAGAAGCTGTCTTTCTCCTGCATAGTGGCAGTGCATTGCGGACATGTCGGTAACGGGATGGCAGGGATATCCAACGGGGCTGGCTCCATCGCTTCAGTAGGGGAAGCAGATTGCGACAGGTTAGCAGTGTCGCCCGTTCGGTCAATGTCCCACAGGGGGGATAATAGATCCGGTGGCAGATGGATGTCGCCACTGGAGCCAGGGATGGCAGGCTCAGCATTGGCTTTTGGTTGAATTCTCCCAGAAAATATTCGTTGCCACAGCCCTCCGCGGCCAACGGGTGGATCATTCTGTGGAGGCGTAGCCAAATGACATCCCCAGGTGCTGCGTCAGCGAAGTCGAACGCCACAATGAATACAAAACCGCGAGCCTTGCCGGTTTGTTTGTCCGCAGTTCAGACATCCCGGCATGACTTCGGTAAGGGCAGCTGCACATTGACTGCAGTGAGGTTCCCGCACCCGATTTACATGCCGACAGGCTGGGCAGATGGTGGTGGTCGTTACTGCTCGCTTTTGTAGATCTGCCTTGATTTCGCGAGCGGAGAAGTAACGGTCGTGGGCATCTTCTGCCAGGTTGGTGGCAATGATCTCATACAGCCAGCGCTGGTCTGCCGAGATCGTTCCAGCCTGTGACGCTAGCATATCACGCAATTCCATGGCTGTGTACTGTCCTTCTGGCGCTTTTCCCGTCAGTAACTGGTAAAGAGTTCCTGCGAGAGCAAAAAGATCGCTTCGTACTTCCGGCTTACCAATCACTTGTTCGG
>CAYPJB010000137.1:0-10531 GCA_964410845.1 uncultured Bacteroidales bacterium
AGGCACAGAGCTTATCAGGAACTGTGTTTCAAGCTGAAGCCGCCCCGTGATGTACGGGGGGAGTATGAGAAACGACTCGCCCAGGCTGCACCAACTGATAAAGCGAATGCCACCTATCTGTTAGGCCGGCTGACGAATGATCCGGAAGGCTTTGCCATGATCCGCGAAGCAGCAACAATGAATACACCGTCGTTCTATGCCATGTATGCAGTGGGGAATCGAACACTCCTGGCAGGCGATTTCGCAACGGCCTGGCAATGGGCCGAAAAACTACAGGCAGCCAATCGTCAGCACCAGAACACCGTCAAGCTGACCAAGGATGTGTTGATGGCTCAGAAGAAGTACAGCGAGTTGGAGCAGTGGTCGTTCTCCCCCATGCATGCAGAGGAAGGGCGTGGAGAGATCATGCTGGAACGATATCGCTCAGCAGTTATGCAGAATGACAAGGAAGGAGCAAGCGAGGCCAAGCAGCGGATCCTGGTGGAGGTGCGTCGGGAAGCTCCGGACAAGGCTGCGATCCTGGAATCGATTCTGCAATCGCTCGAGTACATCATTCAGGGAAATGTTCAGGGGTATCTGCGGATAGCGAAACAGGAGCCTGCCAGCAATGATCCGTTTATCACTGCAGTGCTCAAGAAGGATTTGTCCGAAGCGGAACAGAAGGTGAAAAGCCAGGTAGAGAATGACAACAGCTTCCTGCTGCATACTTCGCTGCTGTATTTGCTGGCGAAGAAAAAGAACGACCAGAAGCTGGCCGACCAATGCTGGGAAGACATCGTGAGGGATATCCGTACGACCTCGCGAACGGCCAAGCCGCTGGTTGACATGCTGGAAGGGAAGACGCCTTTCCAGTTTCAAGCTGCCCAACAGGCCTACTTTTCTCCGGAAGAGAAGCGTGCCGTGCTACTGGTGATGGCAGATCGTTACCCCACTCAGGCGGTCCAGCTCAAGGAATTGGCCAGGAAGCTGAACTTCCAGCGGGACATCTACAGTCTGGCCATACAGGAGTTACAGAAGTAACTCAGCAGGGCAGTATCACAGAAGTTCACTCTATTCGATCGAGTGAACATCTCGATTACTTGTAACTTCGGACTGAAGGCTTGATTTCTTCGTACTTCAGTGGTTCCTGATGACGGGTGGGCTTGCTGGTGCCCTGGTACTCCCAGGCAGCAACGTGCATGAATTTGTCATCATCACGTTTGGCTTCGCCATCCGGGTATTGATATTCCTCACGGAAGTGGCCTCCGCAGCTTTCTTCACGTTCGAGGGCATCCAGTGCGAGTAGCTCACCGAACTCGATAAAATCGGCAACGCGGCCTGCGTATTCGAGCGCCTGATTGAATGAATCAGCTGAGCCAGGTACGCTCACTTCTTTCCAGAACTCTTCACGCAAGTGAGGGATCTCTTTCAGGCAGTGTTCCAGTGAAGCTTTGGTGCGGGCCATGCCACAGCCTTCCCAGAGCAGGTGGCCAAGCTTCTTGTGGAAGTAGGCGGCTGGGCGTGAACCTCGCGCTTTGAGCAGACGCTCGGTGCCGGCCTTGACGCTGGCTTCCGCTTCGTTGAAGGCTTCGTGCGAGGCTGGCAGCTTATCCTGTTTAGTCGAACCAAAGTAGTTGCCAATGGTGTAAGGCAGGATGAAGTAGCCATCCGCCAGGCCCTGCATGAGGGCTGAGGCGCCGAGGCGGTTAGCACCATGGTCGCTGAAGTTGGCTTCACCGATGACAAAGAGGCCAGGTATGTTCGACATCAGGTGGTAATCCACCCAGAGACCACCCATGGTGTAGTGCAGGGCAGGGTAGATGCGCATTGGCACCTTGTAAGGATCTTCACCAGTGATTTCGTGGTAGATCTGGAAGAGATTGGAATAGCGGTCGCGAACTCCATCGATGCCCAGCCGGCTGATAGCATCGCGGAAATCAAGGTAGACACCTCGGCCACCGGGGCCAACGCCACGAGACTCATCGCAAACCCGCTTGGCGGCCCGGCTGGCAATATCTCGTGGGGCCAGGTTGCCGAAACTGGGATACATGCGTTCGAGGTAGTAGTCGCGTTCGTCGTCGGGAATCTGGTCCGGTTTGCGGGTATCGTTCACCTTCTTGGGCACCCAGATACGGCCATCGTTACGCAAGGATTCCGACATCAGGGTGAGCTTCTTCTGGTAGTCGCCCGAGACTGGAATGCATGTAGGATGGATTTGTGTATAGCAGGGGTTGGCAAAGAAGGCACCGCGTTTGTAGGCCCGGTAGGTGGCGGTGACGTTGCAACCAGCAGCATTGGTCGACAGGTAATAAGCGTTGGAATAACCACCACTGGCCAGCACAACAGCATCGGCAGAGTAGCGTTCCAGAGCACCCGTTACCAGATTGCGGACGATGATGCCACGAGCCCGCCCTTGATGGACGACGAGATCGAGCATTTCAGCCCGGGCATGTAACTTGACCTTGCCCAATCCGACCATGCGGCTGAGTGCCTGATAGGCGCCGATGAGCAGTTGCTGACCTGTTTGCCCACGGCAGTAGAACGTCCGGCTGACCTGGGCCCCGCCGAAGCTGCGATTGGCAAGCAGGCCGCCATATTCACGGGCGAATGGAACGCCCTGGGCTGCACACTGATCGATAATGTTGACCGAGACTTCAGCGAGACGATGGACGTTGGCTTCGCGTGCGCGGAAATCGCCACCTTTGATGGTATCGTAGAACAGGCGGTGGATCGAATCGCCATCGTTCTGGTAATTCTTGGCGGCGTTGATACCTCCCTGGGCGGCAATGCTGTGCGCCCGCCGCGGGCTATCCTGGAAGCAGAAGGCGTGGACATCGTAGCCCAGTTCGGCCAGGGACGCGGAAGCAGATGCACCAGCCAGCCCCGTGCCTACAACGATCACGCTGTACTTGCGTTTATTAGCAGGATTGACCAGTTTCATCTCGGCCCGTTCTTTATCCCACTTGGAGGCTAAAGGGCCGGAAGGTATCTTCGATTCGAGCATGCCGAGATCCTAAACAAACGGTAAATGGCAGAGAGCGTTACTTGATCAAGCCAAGTTGTATGGCGAGAGGGATGCTGCAGTTGCCAATGCCGATGATGAGAGCGATGATCAGGCCAACACGTTGAATCAGACTGTTGTAACGGAAGTGATTGAAACCCCACGTCTGGAACATGCTGGAAGCACCATGGAGAAGGTGCTTGGCCAGGATGATCTGGCACAGGATGTAGAAGCCGGCTATCCAGATGTTGGAAAAACCCGCAACGACCATTCGGTAGACATCGTGACGACCTTGATTGTCTTTCAATTCGAGGTACGCAGTACCATTGGCTGTGTGAGTGATGCCAAGAGTGTAGTGTGCCAGGTGGTAGAGCAAAAACACCAGGATGACCACACCTGACCAGATCATGTATCGTGAAGCCAGCGAGGCTACCTGGGTTCTTTCGAAGATATACTTCTGGGGCCGGGCTTCTCGACTTCGCTTCACCAGTAACAAGGTCAGGGTCAAGTGAGTAACGAAGAGTACCAGCAGGCCAATGCGAGCGACCCAGAGGAGCGGTCCCAGGCTTTTCAGCCATGCAGCATATTTATTGATGGCGTCAGGGCCCTGGAAAATGAGCAGATTGCCCGCCATGTGTCCGAGCAGAAAGCCGATCAGAAGCAGCCCGGTGATGGCTACGATGGACTTGGCACCTATCGTACTGAGTTTCAAACTCTTAATCACAGGGCCCTGGATCCAAGCTACAGCGGTGTCGGCGGAGGTCCCACTCATGCATCTGTCCTAGGCGGGTACATTCTTCTTCTCTCTTCGTCTTAGCTGGAAAGCCGGATGTTGGCTAGCTATCTTGAGACAAGCACAGAATGGAGAAATCCATCAGTTCTGCAAGCAACATGCTTTCTTCGGCCTATATTTCTGTTACAGTGGCGTGAAGAGAATAATTACCTTTCGAGGTGAGAACCATGCGATGGTTTGTACTGGCGCTGATGAGCGTGCTGGTCTGTCTGTCAACCAGTTCAGCAGATGACAAGCGATCGAAAATTCCTGCCTTGACCTTTGTTGGCAACTACGAAGGTGAAATAATCCATGTCGATGCCAACAGCGACCAGCTGACACTGAAGATAGTAGGCATCGTTCCGAAGTGGGTTCCAAACAACCAGAGTGCCCAGCAACTTCCTCGTGGGGCTCTTCGCAATTTTCAGGGACAGTTCGGCCAAGGGGGCGGTTCCTACGTGCCTTCGGAACAGGTGAAGGATGTTAACATCAATCTGTCGCCAGATGTCAAAGTGCGTTTGATGTACGGTCCACCAGTTTCGGGCAAGACACCCGCTTCTGGAAGCGAAGAGAAGGAGAAGCAGAAAGCCAACGCTGATGAATCGAAAGAGGGGAAAGCTTCAAAAGAGTCTGGCGAATCGAAAGAAGGAACTGATGGCGAAGAGAAAGATATGAAAAAGCCTGCCAGTAAGGTCAAGACGGCCCCAAAGAAGCCGAAGGCGCTAACAGCGAAGGAACTGGCTGAGCGCGACCCTGACTACAAACTGGGTGGTAATCCTGGCAAGAAATCCCAACTCTCCAAGGGGCAAATCGTCCGGGTGGCTATGGGAAAGAACAATGATCGTGTGAATCCACAAATCTATGCCATGGTGGTCTACGTCGTAAAAGAAGGGAAGTAGTTCAGGCTCAAGTCTGCTTATCATGCCGTCTGTAACAGATGGCAGGGCAAGCGAGCCTGCAGAATAGGCCAAGCCTGCATTGTGGGCACAGGTCTACTCGTTATGATAGCTTGTAAGCCACCGAACTGTTGCCTGAGGGAGAAGCACATGAAGCGTTATCTGTTGTCTATGGCGGTTGTGGCCGCATTGGCAACCCCTATCCTGGCTGACTACCTGGTCATTCGAATCAATTTAGGAGCGGAAGCAACGGAAGTTGCTTCCGAAAATCAGCCTCCTTTAGGTGGCGGCATCATGGGCGGGCGCGGAGGTCAACCAGGCATGGGCGGTGGCCGCGGTGGTCTGCCCGGTGCTGGAGGTGGTGGTGCCGCCGCTGGCGGTGCCATGGGATTAGGTGGTGGTGGTGGTCGAGGAGGCCCTCCTGCTTTTGGTGGTGGCGGTAGCGATATCGGCACAGGTGGTGGTGCCGCCGCTGGCGGTGCGATGGGATTGGGCGGTGGTCGTGGTCTGCCTGGTGCTGGTGGTGGCGGTAGTGATATCGGTACAGGTGGTGGAGCTGCCGCTGGCGGTGCGATGGGACTAGGTGGTGGTCGCGGTGGTCTGCCTGGTGCTGGTGGTGGCGGTAGTGATATCGGTACAGGTGGTGGTGCCGCCGCGGGTGGTGCCATGGGATTAGGCGGTGGTGGTCGAGGAGGCCCACCTGCTTTTGGTGGTGGAAACCTCATGGGAGGTGGCATCAATCCCGGCAATGAAGGCGGGGGAGCACGTCCGGTAGGTTTTGTCACCAACAAGGGCGATCTCTTTATTGTGGCTACCGAAGTGACGGTGACCAAACCACGTAATTCGAACAATGTGATGATCAATCATAAATGGGGGCAGACAGTCCTCAATCCGGATATTGTTCTTCCGGATCGGGCAGCCATGCAGATCATCAAGGTTCCCGGCCTGGAAGCACGTTTTGGCAATAAGCGATCAGAATACATCGATTCAGGAAGCAAACAATACATGAAGTTTGCTGAATGGATGCTCGAAAACTGGAACATGCCTGCCGAAGGCAAGTTCTCCATGCAGACCAAGTTTGAAGCATACCTTAACGAATTGAACTCGCTTTCTGCCAATCTCTCGGCTGGGGAAAAAGCTCGGCTCGATGCGTTGCTCAAGTTGCGAAGCGAGATCAACAAGCCTGTAGCAGAGGCAAAGCAGGAACATGAACTGATCAAAGCTGTGCTCACCAAGTTCGGCAAAGAAATGAAGCCGATGCAGAAAGGTCACTTCGTTATCTATCATGCTCCTCGTGATGATAAGGAAGCGCACGCCAAGCTGGACAAGCTGGAATCGGCTTACGCTGGCATCATGTACTGGTTTGCCTTGCATGGTCGTCCGTTGCCCGTACCCGAGAAGCAGATGGTTGGTGTTCTTGTCGAAAAGATGGATAGCTTCGCAGCAGTACACAAAATGTTTGATGATGCTCCGATGTACTCAGACGGTTTCTTCTCATTGATGGATAACATCACCATCTTTGCTCCTTCACGAGTCGATCCCGGGTACGACAAGTTCTTCAGCATGGCGAAGAATGCAGAAGCAACGCTCAAGACCTATGGCCTCGATAACAAAAAGCTTTTTGGTGATCGAATTGATCGCCCCATCATCAATCAGAACTCGAATGATAAGCAGCGAGTTGCTGATGTCCTGACGGGACAGATATTTGCTATTGCAACCAATGCAGCGATTGACGAAGGTGAAGCGTCGACTGCAACCTACGAAGCATTTCGACAGATTGCAGCATCGACAGGCTACATGCCTCGTACGGTCATGTTGCCACGCTGGGTTCGCAATGGTCTGGGTAGTTTCTTTGCTACACCCAAGAGTTCTGGCGATCATAATCTGCCTGCTCTCTGGTCGGGAATAGGTGGAGAGCATTGGCTGCACCTTCCGGTGTTCCGCAAGTTGGCGGAAGCTCGCAAATCCGGCGAGACGGCGGAAGTCACCGTTGATGAGAAGCTGCCTACCCGTCACAAGGTGAAAGTCGGCAAGCTCGATGTGGTGGCAGTGGTTACCGATCGTGTATTCGAGAAGGCAGATAGGGCCAGCAAGAATGACCAGACTTTCCTGATGCAAAAAGCAGAAGCAGAGTCGTGGGCGCTGACTTATTATCTGACCAAGAATCGAATGAACGAACTCAAAAAGTTCTACGATGAACTGACGCAGATGCCTCGCGACTTGCAGTTGTCAGCTGAAGTGCTGGAACAGGCTTTTGGTCGGTCTTTCGATCTGCTCGATGCAGCCGGAGAGAAGCTGGATAAGAACAAAGTCGAGAAGTTCGAAAGTGACTGGGCAAGGTATATGAACTTTGCCAATCTCACTGTCGATACATCAGAAAAGACCCGATAAATCAAGTTAGGTCTTGTGAAGCCTCCCGCTCGTCGGGAGGCTTTTTTGTTGGTGGATGATGCTCGACATACCAGAGCAGTTGTCTTGCAAGACCGTGCAGGAGTTTATTCTCCAGCGCATCCGGCGCCGAACGAGAGATCAAATGGCGGATAGCATGAGCGACAGAGTCTCCCTTTTCCCCCCAGATGAAATGTACAGCTCTCAAAGCTTCTTCCAGGTGGTCCAGGCTTCGTGCCAATTCCCCGAGTGGCACGGGAGGCTCCTTCGGGGCCGCAACAGCCGTTGATGTTGCCTGGTACCATTCGTAAAGACAGATGACCGCAGCCTGGGCCAGGTTGAGAACGTTGTACTCGGGGTTGGCATGGATATGCAGCAGGTGATGGCACAGGCTGATCTCATCGTTCGTCAGACCATGATCTTCCGGTCCGAAAACGAAGGCAATTGGGCCATGAGTGCTTTGTGCTTTTCCTCGTTGTACTGCTTCTTTCAGATCGAGCGTGTTCTGCTTGCGATAAAGTCCGCCTGAACGGGCCGTGGTGGCGCAGACCCAGACACAGTCTGACACCGCTTCACGCAGAGAGGGAAATACACGAGCCTGATCGAGCAGGTGTTCACCGTGTGTGGAGAGTGCCCGTGCTTCACCTGCATCGATGCTGGCTTCAGGAGTGACCAGCCGCAGATCGCTGACGGCGAAGTTCGCCATGGCCCGCGCGACGGAGCCCAGGTTGCCGGCAAACTTGGTGCGTACCAGTACGATGGAACACGATTGGTGACGAGGTGCATTCACGATAGAGTAGCAGTGTGTTTGAGCAAGGAGATAGCAGTGAAACTTATCTTAGCGAACATCCAGCCCTCGCGTTTGGAAGCAGTGAAAGAGGCGCTGGCTCGCGTAGCAGTCTTTCGCTTGACCGCTGTGGAAGTGCAGGGGTTCGGCAGACAGAAAGGCCAGGGCGAAACGTATCGGGGTCATGCCCTGAGCATGAACCTCTCGCGTAAAATACAGTTACAGATTGCGGTGAATGAAGACTTCGTGGAACCGACAGTCAACGCCATCGTGGAAGCAAGCCGCACTGGCCCTGAAGGACGTATTGGCGATGGCAAGATCTTTATCCTGCCACTCTCGGATTGCATTCGAGTGAGAACGGGGGAGAGGGGGCCGGAAGCGATTTAGAACATAGCTATCAGCTTTCAGCCAGACAAGAATGAGCACACTCGTACTTGCCAACAACAGCAACAAACAACTATCAACTTCTCTCAATCCTCAGCTCCCAACGGACACAACAATGATCGGCTATTTACTCTGTGACGACCTCATGTGGATGAGTCGGGTGATGGGCGAAGCCAAGGAGCTTGGGTGCAAGATCATCCCGGCACGTACCCTGGAACAACTGAAAAAAGCAGTGGCGACGAATGGAGTGCACTGTGTTATCATCGACCTGGCTCAAGCGGAAGCGAGCCCAGACCCTGCAGCGGTCGTCGAAGCTTTGAGGGAGATGGGACTTTCTCGATTTGTGGCGTACGGTTCGCACATCGAGACAGCCCAACTTGCAGCAGCAAGGCAAGCAGGATGCCATCCCACGCTGGCCCGCAGCAAGATGGCTGCAGAGCTTGCCAACCTGCTACCCGAATGGCTGAAGTAATCAGGAATTCATGATGTTGTTCGCCAACCTCTTCTACGAAGAATCCGCGACAGGTATTGTCTGGAAAGCGATGCCGATTTTACTCTTCGTGCTGGGCGTATTCGCCATTGCTTATCGCTTCTACTCGGCGTTCATCGCTGCGAAGGTACTGGCTTTTGATGACAGCCGAGTCACACCCGCCCATCGCTTCAAGGATGGCAAGGACTATGACCCCACCAACAAGTGGGTACTCTTCGGCCACCACTTTGCCGCCATCTCCGGTGCAGGTCCCCTCATCGGCCCGGTGTTGGCCATTCAGTACGGCTATGCACCAGGGCTTTTCTGGCTCGTCATCGGTGTCTGCCTGGCTGGTGCTGTGCAGGATATGACAGTGTTGGCTGCCTCGGTACGGTGTAATGGCAAGTCGCTCGGTGAGATCGCCAAGCAGGAACTGGGGCCCTGGGCGAGTTATGTGCTGTCGCTGGCGACAGTGGTGATCGTGATCATCGCACTGGCAGGCCTGGGGTTTGTGATTGTCAAAGCGCTAGGTGGGGAGGAAGTAAAGTATGCAGAAGGGACCGTCATTAAATTGCCCAGTGTGATAACTGAACGTATTGTTGACACCAATTCTATCAATAAAGATTCAAGCTCTCCTGAAATAGCTCAAAAGCTGATCGTAAACCCACTAGGAGACAAAAAGCTTGTTCAGTTTCCGCGTAGCTGCATCATTACTTACCCCGGCCTGAAACAACCAGTAACGCGAGCAGAAGGCTTCAAGTTACTCATGCCCGAAATGCCGGCGGATGACAATGGAATCATCAAATTGCCGGCGGGATGTCTTGAACAAGTACCCGGCTCCTCATGGGGCCTGTTCACCATCGCAGCCACCATTCCCATCGCCTTCCTGGTCGGTTTCTACATGTATCGGCTACGGCCGGGCAAGGTGCTTGAAGCTTCCATCCTCGGTGGCGTCCTCGTCATCGCTGCTACGATTGCCGGGGCTTGGATACCAGGCTCCGCACTCGAACCATGGTTCTCACTCAACAAGATGCAGACCATCTGGGCACTCTGCATCTATGGCTTCATCGCTTCGGTGCTTCCCGTATGGATGCTTCTTTGTCCGCGTGATTACATCTCCAGTTTTCTCAAGATTGGCACCATTGCTCTGCTGATTGTTGGAACCTTGCTCGCCAATCCAACGCTGGCTCATCCACCGATGAATCCTGTCTTTCAGGAAAGCGGCCCCACATTCAAAGGCAGCCTCTTTCCCTTTGTCTTTATCTGCGTCATGTGCGGAGCCATCTCCGGCTTCCACTCGCTGGTCGCCTCTGGCACCACACCCAAGATGATAGACAAGGAATCGCACATTCGTCTGATCGGCTATGGTTCCATGTTGATGGAGGGAGTGGTAGGGGTGGTCGCGCTCATTGCCGCTGCTGCGTTGCCAGTGCCGCTCTATTACGACATCAATGTAGCACTCTCGGAAACGGGGGTCTATCATGAGAAGCTAGATAAGCTCTACACCGAGTTGGGGCTGAATCAGCAGGCAGCAAAAGACCCATTGCACCAGACCCAGGTGGAGAGCATCCAGCACCTGAACCTGGCCCAGGTGGAAGAGATGGTAGGCGGCGAAGCACTGCGGGGACGAACCGGCGGAGCAGTGACGCTCGCAGTCAGCATGGCGCTCATCTTCACCAAAGCACTTGAATGGACCGCATTGCCTGTCTATGCCGTGGTGAAGTACTGGTATCACTTTGCCATCATGTTCGAAGCCCTTTTCATCCTGACGACGATTGATGCAGGCACCCGCATCGGTCGGTTCATTCTGCAGGATGCCATGGGCAAGATCATTCCGAAGTTCGGCCAGACCAAT
>CAYPJB010000138.1:0-10405 GCA_964410845.1 uncultured Bacteroidales bacterium
TAGTGGCCAACGTGGGCAAATTCACTTCTGATGCTCCTCCAGAAGACGACCGCACCATGGTAGTGATGAAGGTAAGATAGTTGGTGTTAGCCTGGCAACATGACTGCTAAGCAACGTACTGCTTCAGAAAACGCTGGCTTTGTATCAGTGACCGTTTACGATCTTCCAGTGTCTTCTCGTAGGCACGATCTTCCACTTCGACACAGACGCTGCCATTGAACCCAGTGTCGGTGAGTGCACTGAAGAATTGTCCCCAGTTGACGTCTCCCATGCCAGGAAGTTTTGGGGTATGCCACATGAGCCCCATCACGCCCTGCTCGTACAGTGCGTCCACATCGATGCGGGCATCCTTGGCATGAACATGATAAATGTGATTGCCAAACTCGTGGATAGCTCTGGGGATATCGATCATCTGCCAGACAAGGTGCGAAGGATCAAAGTTCAAACCCAACGAGGGGAACTCTGCAAAGAGCTTACGCCAGACACCAGGGTTACTGGCCAGGTTCTTGCCACCAGGCCATTCGTTTCGGCTGAAGATCATGGGGCAATGTTCGATGGCAATCTTGATCGCATGATTCTCAGCATGATCGACAATTGGTCGCCAGACAGCTTTCATATCATCCCACTGATCTTCAACTAACTTCGTCCAGTCTCGGCCGATGAAGGTATTGACTACTTCCAGTTCAAGCAGCTTTGCAGCGGCAATTACCTGTTTCAGATGGTGTGTGACTGTCTCGCGTACTTCCGGATCGGGATCGAGCGGGTTGGGGTAGTAGCCTAGTCCACTGATGTTGATTTCATGCTTCTTGGATAGTGCAAGTACTTGTTGTGCATCGTTGGCATTGAATCGTGTAACATCGATATGTGTTACACCAGCATATCGTCGTTGTGCCTTGCCCGGTGGCCAGCACATAAGTTCGACGCAGTCGTAACCTGTCTGTTGGGCTGTGATGAAAACTTGTTCGAGTGATAGTTCAGGTAGAATGGCTGAAACAAAGCCAAGTTGCACGGTTATTTGCCTTTCTGGATAGGAGAAATAGGCTTGCGTGAGCCACCCCCGGCCTGAATGGCCGGGGGAAAAATGTAGTGATTAGCCGTTGAGCTTTTCCAGCAGCTTCTTGGTTGTCCGAATGCCTTCTGGTTCTGAGAGCTTATTGCCTTCGTATTCGATGCCGATGTAACCTCGGTAGCCAGCGTCTTTGACGATCTTCAGCATCTTGGCGTAGTCGATTTTTGTGTCGTTGCCTTCCGCATCGAAATCATACGATTTGGCGCTGACTCCTTTCGCAAACGGCATCAGATCGGTCACGCCCTGGTAGCGGTCGTAATCATAGAAGTTGCCAAAGTCGGGTAAGGTGCCACAACGGGGATGATTGACCTTCTTCATGACACCGGAAAGCCATTTTCCATTGGAGGAAAGTCCGCCGTGGTTCTCCACGATAACATTTATGCCCTGCTTGTCGCCATACTCAGTGAGCTTAGTCAGGCCTTCAGCGGCTCGTTCAAGTTGTTCATCGAAGGTGCCTTTGCCCTTGGCATCAGCATTCACACGAATCGAATGACAGCCAAGGACTTTGGCCCAGTCGATCCAGCGATGGTGGTTCTTAACGGCCTTATCGCGAGCAACAGTATTTGGATCGCCTAATGCACCTTCGCCATCACACATGATGAGGACGCTCGTAACTCCCAGGTCCTTGCAACGCTGATGCAACTGCGTGAGGTAAGCATCGTCATTTTTCTTGGCCTTGTAGAATTGATTGACGTATTCAACTGCGTTGATGCCATACTCTTCCTTGGCTACTTTGGGGAAGTCGAGAGGATCGAGTTTCTTGCCGAAGATGGCTTTATTGAGTGACCACTGCGCGAGAGATATCTTAAACCAGGGCTGTGCCGATGCCTGGATTGGGTTCCAGCCGGTGGCGAGCACAGCAGCTCCGAAGGAGGCTCCAGTCAGGAAACGACGACGATCAAGCATCTCACAAACTCCTCATTCAGGGAAAATCACGAACGGGTGAATCGGTCTGAATCTACCAGCAGGTAAACTGAATCCAAGGTACCAACGTATAATACAATACGCTAGAAGCACTTGGAATAATCGCATGAGTTATGACCCTCGTTTTGACGCTCCTGCTTATCCGGAACCACGCGGTGGTAATGGCGGCCTCTTCATCGGGTTTCTTTTTGGGGCGGGAATGCTGATCGCCGCGGGTGCATATCTCTTCCCCGTGCTGCATCGTCAGTGGAACGAAGCGGATATCAGCCAAAAAGTACGGATGAGGGAAGCTGAAGCGAAAGCAGAAGCTGAAGCAGAATTCCGTAAATCGGAAGCACGAATGAAGGCAGAAGCCATCGCTGCAGCTGAGAAGCTGGTCAAGCTTGAAATAGCTCCGACTGCCTTCAAAGCCGTAGCTGATAAAGCAGGACCTGCGGTCGTCAATATCTCCAATATGATCAGTACGGATCGCGGTCTGCTGAAGGCAGGAGAAGGTTCGGGCGTTCTTTACAAGCTGGAAAAAGATGCTGATGGTCTTCCCGCGGGCTACATCGTTACGAACAGCCACGTAGTGCATTATCCCAACAGTGTGGATCGGTATAGATTAACTGACAGCATTGGCATTCACTTTTCCTCAGGACGAACCATTTACGTTAACAGCGACTCTATTTACCACGATCCGTTCTACGATCTTGCCGTGGTGAAATTTGATGCTGCTGACTTCGATCACCTTGTCGTTGCGGAGTGGGGTAACAGCGATCAGGCAAATGTCGGCGACTGGGTAGTTGCGATAGGCAGTCCTTTTGGGCTGAAACAGACAGTCACTTCGGGAATCATCAGCGCCAAAGGGCGGAAAGAAGTACGTCTTGTCGAGACCGAAGTGCTCCAGACTGATGCATCAATCAATTCGGGCAATTCGGGTGGTCCGTTACTCGATATCAAAGGTCGAGTGATTGGCATTAATGTCGCCATCGCTACCGATAACGGAGGCGGTAATACTGGGATAGGCTTCTCTATCCCCAGCAACATTGCCAAAAACGTCATTGAGGAGTTGCTGAAACCACCTCATCGAATCTTGCGTGGTTTTCTCGGTATCACGATGGGGGATATCAACCCTCAAGATGCAAATAAGCTGAAACTTCAAGGTGGCGCATTTGTCAATACCGTGCGCCCCGGTTCACCTGCTGAAAAAGCGGGATTGCAAACGACGGATCTGATCATTCGTTTGCATGCGAGGGGTAAACAGACGGTCATCCGCAACTCTGATGAACTCCGTCTGCAGATACGTGAACTCAAGCCCAATGAAAAAATCACTCTCGAAGTACTTCGCGGTCTGGCACAGAAAAATCTGGAGCCGATCAATATTGAAGCTACGCTCGAGGAACTGCCGCCCCTCGAGCCACAGCAATTGAATGATCGCTTTTTCCCGCCTGTTCCTCAGCAACAGATGCCGAGACCAAACAGGAAGCGATAAAAGTTATTTGTTTTCTGAAACAGTAGCAGAGGGAGCAGGCTTCTTGGCTGCTGCTGCTTCAGAAGCTTCCTTGGAGTAAAGCACGAGGAATGTTCCTGCTGCTGCCATCAGAATGCCTGCATAGAAGAGAATATTTGGTGCCACCTTGGGAGCATCGAAATGCCATGCGTTTTCAGGAGTAGGATGCCAGAAAAGACTGCAGATGGAATTGATAATAGGGGCCAGGGCAAAGATAACTGGTGCAATGTAAAGTCGATCTTCCACGCTGGCACTGGCAGTAGCAAAGACGACACAAATTGCTCCCAGTGCCCCTGCAACGCCAGCCATGGATGAAAAGAACAGTCCGTTATTCGTGATCTTCAGGTTGGTGGTGCCATTGATCATGAAGATTACTAATGGAATGACCACAGCAAGCAAGACATAGGCCCCACCAACACACATGATGGCGGCCAGCCGATTCCCTACGCCGCTGGGGCTAGCAGCGAGCGACTTTCCACCAAATGCGATCAGTGGCACATAGGTGCCCCAACACAGACCGGCACCGATTACGAAGGCTATCCAGAGTTTCATCAGTTTCTCCGAGGGTAAGAACGTGGTATTCTGGTTAATGACAGACAACGTTACGTCATGGTACGATTAGGCTATCGAAACCTCGCAGTCATCGCCAGCGATGCTGGATTAGTGAACTGCACCATCAAGGAGTTTACTCATGGGTATTCTGCTCTGGATCGTTTTTGGACTCCTGGCTGGCTTTCTTGCTAAATTCTTGATGCCTGGAAAAGACCCAGGCGGGTTGATAGTTACCATCATCATCGGCATTCTTGGCGCTGTAGTAGGTGGATTCATAGGCACGCAACTGGGCTGGGGTGATGTCAATGGTTTCGACATTCGTAGTCTGGGGCTGGCAATCGGCGGTGGGATAGTGGTTTTATTGGCATATCGAGTGTTGCTACGAGGGAAAGAATAGCTGTTAATCTGTAACGGCTAGGCAAACAGTTCCGTTCCTACTATCGCGCGATGATGGGTTGTTTATCTAAAGCCCCCGCTTTCTCGTTGCAACAGCAGCTTGCCCATTTTACCATCTTCTTTGTATACCTAATTGCACGAGGATGCACGGCGGGGGACGTCGGGGCCTCATGCGGATTCGACTCCTGGAGGATGTACGATGTATAGCCTGGTTCTGATGGCCACGTTGACCACGCCAGCCACTACACTGGATTGCCACAAGAAAAGCAGTTGCTACGGCGGCTGTTATGGCACTAACTACGCCAGTTGTACTGGTGGTTGCTACGGAAGCCGATGTTCCGGCTCACGTTGCTCTGGCGCGAGCTATGGTTGCAGCGGCTACAGCTCCTGCTATGGCTCTTCGTGTTATGGTTCAAGCTGTTATGGTTCCAGCTGCTCTGGCTGCTACGGTTCAGCCTACTATTACACCGGGAGCTGTTACGGTGGACATAGCTGCTATGGTTGCACTGGTTCTGGTTGTGCTGGCACTCAGTCTCACTCAGCTTATCCACCTTCATACGAACAGCCTGCTCAGCCAGCTCAACCGGCTGCACCTGCGGCCAATGCGCCTGGTGCCAAGACTAGTTACAATAACAGTACTTCGCCAGCACGCGTCAGTGTGACCCTGCCTGCTGATGCCAAGCTGTATGTCGACGGTCAGCTCACCTCGACTATTGACAAGTCTTTCCGCACCTTCATGACACCAGACCTCGAAGACGGTCAGGAATACCGCTACGTGATGAAGGCCGAAATCATCCGCGACGGCATGGTGCAATCCGAAACCAAGACGGTTATCGTCAAGGCTGGTGCTGAAATCCGCGAAGAGTTCGGCAGCTTGAATGCAAGCGATACGAAACTGGCAAACAATCGCTAACAACGACCATCCAGTATCAAGTAACAGGTACGATACGAACAATCAGAAAGCCACGGGTTTGATCCCGTGGCTTTCACATTTATTGGTTTTCCGTTTCTGCTATAGGCATTGCAGTCAAAGCTACTTCACCCGCCCCGGTGTCCAGGGAGCACCAATCTGGTCAAGGTAGTTCTCCAATTCCTTGACATCCTTCTGCAGCCGTCCCTTCACCTCGGTTCGCAGTTTAGCCAACTCACCGCTAGCGAGAGTGTACTGTTCCCGTTCGGTGCCGGTGGGCTTGTTGATGATGCTTCTTGTCGCACCAGCTGCGTAGCCTACTCGTTCTGCAATGGAGACAGGTGTATTCTCATTGCGGGCCCGGAGTACGTTGTCGCCGTTCAACGTACGAAGTGTCACACGGTGGTCAGCCTGCAGCTTGCGAACGGTCTCTCGTGATTCCATCGTCGCATTAGGAGCCTGATCCAGTGCAGATTTGATGGCATCCAGCTTCGAGGTGACTTCGCTGGCCAGCCCCTGCACTGCCGTGAGTTCGCGCTGCAAAGCAACCACCTGCTGTTGGAACATTGTGAGTTGCTGAAGATCATCGGGAGACAATGGTTGTTCGCCCACGTATTTCACGTTGAACGTGACCGGGCCAGCAATGGTGCTCACGGTGCCTTTCGACTTCAAGCTGAGCGATGCATTGTACTTGCCTGGGGTGACCATAGGGCCGCCGGGAGCGGGCCCGAACAGTTCTTCCATGTCATCATCGCTGCTTCGTGCTCCTCCGCGTGAAAGGTTGACAGCAGGATGTCGCAAATCCCAGTTGATCCGTTGCACCCCGGCCGTGGCTGGTGCAGGGATGAGCCGAACGACCTTGTTCTCTGCATCGGTGATGGTGAGCAGCAGTGATGGTGCCTCCTCCTCAGCCTCCGCACGCAGGTCTTCAAGCTTGGGGTAGGCGGTTTCATCCTTCTTGAGACGATCCTTGCGTTCCGCCTTGAGCGTTTTGGGTGCTTCCTTCAAGTGAACGGTGAAGTTGACGCCGAACAGAGGGTTCTCTGCGGTATAAGGCTCTTCGCCGAGGAAAGCTTTGCCACGACCACCATACTGAGACGTTGTCATGAAGAGAAAACCATCGCGTGGCTGGAAGATGGCAGCGGGCTTTTCGAACTCAGATGCAGGCTGACGCAATGCTGAATAATCATCCAGTACATAGAAGCCACGTCCGAAAGTGCCCACCACGAGATCGTTCATCGGTTGCTGAATGGCCAAATCGCGAACAGCAATCGTAGGCAGACCATTTTTGAGGCGTTGCCACTTCGTGCCACCATCCTGAGTGAAGAAGAGGCCAAACTCCGTACCGACGAAGAGGAGCTTCGGATCGACATGATCTTCCGCGATGGCCAGGACGCTGCCCCGTGCGGGAAGATCTCCCGTGACGTTCGTCCAGGTCTTGCCGCCATCCGTGCTTTTGTGCAGGTACGGAGCGAAATCACCATTCTTGTGATTATCGAATGCTGCATAGACCGTGTTCGCATCGTGCTGGGAGGCAAGCAGACGTGCAACGTAGGTTTGATCAGGCACGCCTGGAAACTTGTCGATCTTCACCCAGTTGGCACCTCCATCAGTGCTGGCCTGGATCAGGCCATCATCAGTGCCAACGTAGAGCTGCCCTTCTTTCTTTGGTGATTCCGCCAAGGCGGTAATGTTGCCGAACAATGATGTCGAAACGTGCTTAGCTACAGCGTCAGGTGACTGGATTTTGCCGAAGACCTTCAGGCGATCGCGATCGATCTGACGTGAAAGATCTCCGGAAACTGCTTTCCAATTGTCGCCACGATCATCGCTACGGAACAATTTGTTGGCCGCGAAGTAGATGCGAGTGTTGCTGTGCGGACTGATGATGAGAGGTGAATCCCAGTTCCATCGAAGCCCCATTTCTCCCAGAGCTGGTTGCGGTTGAATATTGACACGCTGGCCTGTGCGCCAATCATACCGTACCAGTCCGCCATACTGAGATTCTGCATAAACGATATTGCGATCCTTGGGATCTACCTTGCAGTGAAAGCCATCCCCACCGACGATGATGTGCCAATCACTGTTCATGATGCCGTGATTGCTCATGGTGCGAGCAGGCCCGCCGATGGTGTTGTTATCCTGTGTGCCGCCATAGACACGGTAAAAGGATGAATCGATCTGTTCACAGGTAATATCGTAGAACTGCGTGACCGGAAGATTATTGATGAATCGCCAGTTCGCCGCCCGATCAAAGCTTTCGTAGATACCCCCATCACAGCCTACCAGGTAATAGTCAGGCTGTTTGGGATCAATCCACATGGCATGATTATCAACGTGTTTGTACCGTTCGCCGAGAGATCGCAGGTTCTTGCCGCCATCGTCGGATACCTGGATGAAGACATTCATCACGTAGATGCGGTTCTTGTCAACTGGATCGACAACGAGATGGGCGTAATACTGAGCCTGCTGATCGAAAGGATTCTGTTTCTGCCAGGTAATGCCACTGTCAGTGGACCGGAAGATGCCACCTTGTTTTTCAGCTGCTTCGATGATGGTGTAGATGACATTCGGATCGCTGGGTGACATGGCCAACCCAATGCGGCCCATCTCTGCTGCAGGCAAGCCGCTACGCAGCTTCGTCCAGCTCTTGCCACCATCGGTGCTGCGATGCAATGCCGATTCCGGTCCGCCATTGACCAGTGTCCAGACATGACGGCGACGCTGGTAGCTGGCTGCGATGATCAGGTCAGGATTGCGTGGATCCTGCACGAAATCGGTGATGCCTGTGTTCTCGCTGATGCGAAGGATATTTTCCCAGGTTCTGCCACCATCGGTGGTTTTATAAAGTCCACGATCGCCACCCGGCGCCCAGAGTGGGCCTTGAGCTGCGACGTATACAGTGTTGGAATCGCGTGGGTCAATAATGATTTTGGCGATGTGCTCTGATGTCTTCAGGCCAACATTGGTCCACGTCCTGCCTGCATCGATGGATTTGTAAAGCCCATCACCATACCCGACGCTACGCTGGCTGTTGTTCTCTCCGGTGCCCACCCAGATGGTGTTGGGATTCTTCGGATCGAGCACGATACAGCCGATGGAGTACGAGCCTTCGTTATCGAAAATGGGTTTCCAGGTTACGCCCGCATTCTCGGTTTTCCAGACTCCGCCGCAAGCGACTGCAGCATAGTATTTCGCACGGTTGTCCGGATGAACTGCAAGTCCGACAACACGCCCAGACATGAGTGCTGGTCCGAGTGAACGCAGCTTCATACCTGCTAGAGGATGACCTTTCTTTTCTTCCTTACTATTTGTCTTGCCTGGCGGATCATCAGCCAGGATGCTGGTGCTGAGCAATGTGACGAGTAACAGTAACCATCGAGCCACGTGGGTTCTCCCTGAATTAAAAGGATGCAGGGTGATGGTAACGCATGATCGATATTGTGTCATGCAGGAAGTCGCTCACGTTCCATAATAATTGATGGAAGGTGAAGCTATGGAATGTATGACTGATTTCTAAGAGAAGAACGTTTCCCCATCCATGTATCGCAGCCCTAATCCCTGGGCGAACTCTTCGTCGCTCTTCATGTCGCCCACGACGATGATCTCTTCGGGGTTAAGCTGGTGTTTGTGCATCAGATAGACACCCATGCCTGGAGCAGGTTTGCGACAGTAGCATCCAACGGGAAACGCAGGATGTGGGCAGTAGGAGATTTCCTTGATTGGCAACTGAAGAAGTTCCGCTGTGCGTAACAGTGACGCTTCCACTGCAGCTTGTGTTACTTTTCCCGAAGCCACGCCACTTTGATTCGAGATGAAAAAGAGCTGGTAGCCCTCTTCCACATAACGTTTCAAGATGGCTTGTCGACCGGGGAGCAACTCAACATCATCAGGATGACGCGGGTAAATTTCACCACTCCTGGTACGCCTTAACGTTCCATCCACATCCAGTAATAGTGCCTTGTGTTGATGGGCAGGATCGTGCCGTCGCGAAAAGGGAATCACATCAACCTGAGAAAACCCTTCGTCGATATGGGGATGTTCAAATCCATCCTGCCACTTCTTGAGCGCAGCTGGAGGTGGTAGGTTGGGATCGGTTTTACTGTAGGCCTTCATCTCGTCGGGACCGAGCGGCCTGCCATATCTGGCCAGCATCCGAAGTACCACGTTGATGCGCGCTTCATGCAGCGGGGTATTGAGAAACTGGCAGATCGCAGGAATCCCAAAGGATCGAGCTGTCATCGCAACGGGGGCTCGCGAGATTCTAGTTGGGTAGGTATTATCCAAAACAATCCGTCGCTGCCCGCTTTGAATCAGTTGATGCATTCTGGGGATGAGATCGTCGAGCTTGCCGCCAAGGATATCACGATTGAGTCTGGCGTAGCCCTTTTCAACATAACTTCCCACGCGTTCAGACTTACCCGCTCCCTGGATACCCATGACAACTACAATTTCGCCATCTCCAGGATGTGCAGATGATACGCTGACTTCAGGAATCATCATCGCAGGGATTTTTGGCTTGAACGAGTATTTCACTTCCAAGGCTGCTCGGTCACTGGCATCGAGCTGCAGATTCATGGCCAGGCAACTGGATTGAACGCTTGCGACTCGAGTCGCACCGATTATGGGAACGACATTAGCTCCAGCTGTGCGTACTGCTGCTAGAGCTATTTGGGCTGGAGTAACGAAATGCCTTTTGGCGAGAGGCAACAGGTTCTTATTACTTGCCAGTTTCTCTACTTTGGCAATGCCACCCAGAGGGCGGTAGGCGAGATATGGAATGCCTTTTTGAAGGGTGTATTCCAGTAAGCCGTCACTGGCACTCTTGCGTACCTGTAGACTCAATTCATTCTGTACGACTGCAACTGGAAAATGCCGTTGTGCCTGCTCGATCTCGGCAATACTGGTGTTGCATAATCCAAGATGCTCCACTTTTCCCTGCTGCTTTAATTCGGCAAACAGGAAAAAGGGAAAGGGAAAAGGGAAAAAGGGAAGGCGATCCGGCGCCTTTGGAACGCGCGGGGAAGCAATCGTTCCCGTCGCCGCGCAGGCCGGGGTGGCC
>CAYPJB010000139.1:0-10388 GCA_964410845.1 uncultured Bacteroidales bacterium
TGGCGATATAGACCGGTCTCGGAGCGATGGCTGCCACCAGAAGATGCTGATCGACAGGGAGCAAGGATTCCTTCCCGCTGTACTGGTGGAAGTTCCTGCAGAACCAGTGAGGGAAGACACGATTGAGATCGGCGGTGCGTTCTCCCTTCAGCCGACGAGCCATCGCAGCCCCACCTTCGCCGGAATTATTGCTGATCACCATCGCAAAGCGTTCATCGCAGGCACCGGCCCAGAGTGCTGTCTTCCCGAGACGCGAATGGCCATGCAGGTAGACTCGCTTGCCATCTATCGTTGGCTGCTGCTGCAAGGCATCCATGATCCGTGACAGCCCCCACGCCCAGGCACCAATAGCGCCCCAGCCATGCGATTGCAGTTGATCTCCCACTTTGCCGTCCACCGGAAAGAGGGACCGCACGCCATTCTTCCAACCTTGGACATGGTCTTCCTCGATGTCGCCATAGTAGGCAGTCGCGACGCCGTACCCCTCATCGATGATGTACTCCAGTGGCCATCGTGAAGCCTGCACACCACGGCTTGCTTCGGTGGCTTTGTTATTCACCACCCCAGGCCCCTTGGGCATCCATCGCCCGGAAAGGGGAATCTTCGGATCGGGATGCACCCCGTGGTTGCCACAGAAGTTGAGACCGAGAAAGACCGGGCAAGGCTTACTGTCCGATGCTCCTTGAGGCAGAACCAGCATGACATCAATTGTGTGATCCCTTCCTGGCCCCTTCAGAGTTAGTTTCAGTCGTAATCGCTTGGCTTTGCCGTTCAAGAACTTTTCTTCGACATCATCTATCAGAATTGCGCTGGTGACACCTTGCCCCGGCATCACCCCATACACCTGCTGGCGATAGAGTTCCATGATCTCCGGCCGACGCTCTTTCTGCCATTGCTCCACCGAAGTAACCGCTGTTCCGTTCTGCATCCGCAAGGCTTTCGGATATCCCACCGCACTGGCATCATCATCCATCGAATAGGTCATGCTCATAGCCATCAGAAGAAAGAATGAAAGGAGAATCGTTCGCATGTAAGTCACTCAGATTTCACAGTTTCCGTGTCTCACTTGTACCACATTGTGCCTGCGAATGCGACATATGTGAGACAACCACTATTTTTTATCCACTGCAGTGTTCAGCACTTACGGCAATTCACCACCTCAGAAAGGCGACATTTTGCGCGACATCGGCCCCTGGGTAGAGATGCTGTTTTCTTTTCAGGGAGTCTGTCATGGCTGCTTTACTGCTGTCAACCATCGAAACCCAGGTGATGGCCTGGACGAAACAAGGCAAATCCCAGCCCGAGATGCTGAGCAACATCAAGGCTGAGTATCCCCAACTGAATCCCCAGCAGTTGGCCGCGGTGCAAATCCTGCTTGGAATCGAAGTCAGCGATCCATTGTTTCAACTCAAGCTGTTACAGGAACAACGACAGACCTTGCTCGATCGGCTGGAACCACGGCTGGCCGCAGACAATGCCCCTGTCAGCTTGTTCAACCTCTATCGAGGCATCCTGCGTGATCAGGAAGCTTGCTTGTGGAAACTGTTGGCTCAACAACCTCAGCCTGTTGATCCATGCACTGTCACAGCCATGTCACCTGCGAAGCATGCCGAACCCAAGCCCGTTCAGACCCCAAAGCGGGCAGGCTGCATCACCACCATGATGTTACTTCTTCTCCTGCTTCTGGGGTTGCTTGGCGGCTGGTTCGCTCGGCTGCTTCCCTGCTCCATCAAAACTGACTTCGACAGGAACCACCGTCGTCACCCACACACTGCGTTTCTTGCCGCTAAGCATGGTGATCTCTTCCTTCCCTTTACGCAGGTGTACTCGCCAGATGCCTTGAGTACCTGGCTTCCAGGCATCGACCACCTGTTTCCTGCCATCGCCACTGCGGAAGGCGACGACATGAACGGTTGCGCTTTCACCAGGAAGCAGCGTGGGGACAGTCTCCAGTTGTAACTGTTCGACACTGGGGTCAGCGATGGCACCGTAGAAGCGATCCTTGCCCAGTTCCAGGAAGGTGTACACGGGAGCTTTGCTTTCGTTGCTGAAGGCACGGTTGAATGTTTCGTCATCGGGGCGGAAGAGGATGGTGCCTTCGTTCTTCACCTTGATGGTGAGTACGAGAGCTTCATCGCCTGTTACATCGGTCTTGCCCGACTGATAGCGATAGGTCAGCTTCTGCTTCTCGACCTTGACTGGCTGCACGCTCAGCATCCCGATCCGCCGCGTTTCACCGAGTTTGATGGGCTGCATGTCGGGCAGCACGGGTTCATTCGGCGGAATGATCTTGTTCGTCAGAGGCTTCTCGGCAGCCTTACTGATGGAGGGGATGGTCTCCCTGCGTCGGCCTTCGAGGAAGTCTTCGTACAAGCCCTGGTCAGGAATGCTTTCCAGAATGTGAGGCTGCTTGTTCCGCTGTTGTTGCTGAAAGAGATAAGCCACGGCAACAGTAGAGCCGATGGCGTAGGGCACCAGCAAGGCAGCAAGCCAGACCGAGACAGGCAAACCTCGTCGCACTGGAGTTGCTGAACTGATGCGAGCATTCGGTGCTTGATCCAGTGAAGGCCAGTTGTCGACAGCCAGTACGGGCTCACTTACTCCCGGTTCTTCTGACTGTGGAACTGGCGTTGGCTCCACTTCCGTGGGCGGTGCTGGCACAGGTGACAGAACTTCGTTCTCTTGTGCTATGGGAACTGGTGCTCCCTCGGGTGCTGCAGCAGGCTCGTTCAATTCAGGCATGATCATTCTCGCTGTTCATTCCTTTGATAGCATGACTGGTACCAGACAACAATACGTCAGCTTTTGTGGATCGACCCATGCAAGCAGCATACATCACGAAACCAGGTCCCTTTGATTCCATCATCGTTGGCGACATTCCCGCCCCCACGCCCGGCCCGCACGATATCCTGGTAGCAGTCTCTCATTCTGCAGTCAACCCGATTGATCTCTACATCCGTTCGGGGATGATTGCTGCTCCGCTGCCCAGCCCCTTCGTTCCGCACGCTGACTTTGCTGGCACCGTTTCCGCTACGGGTAACCACGTAACCCGATTCAAAGTAGGTGACTCCGTCTGGGGTTCCAACCAGGGTATGCTCGGCAAGCAAGGCACTGCTGCCCAGTTTGCCAACATCCATGAAGACTGGGCATACCCTCTGCCAGGCACTGTCTCGCCAGCCGAAGCAGCAGCGGTAGCCCTGACCGGCATCACCGCCCATCTGGGCCTCTTCCGCTTTGGAGAACTCAAACAGGGCGAAACCGTCTTCGTGAACGGCGGCACCGGTGGCGTGGGGTCGATGGTCGTTCAGATGGCGAAAGCCTTCGGCTGTAAGGTTATCACTACTGTCGGAAGCGATGCGAAAGCCAAACAGTGCTGCGACTGGGGTGCCGACTTGGTACTGAATTACAAGAACGATAACCTCGCTGACAAGATCAAGGCCTTCACGAATAACCAGGGGGTTGATCTCTGGTATGAAACCCAGCGTGACCCGAGTTTCGAGCAAATCCTTCCGCTGATGAAGATGCGTGGCCGGGTGATCGTCATTGCTGGCCGTGCCGCCAAGCCGCCGCTGCCTTTTGGCATGTTCTACACACGCGATCTCAGTATTCGTGGCTTCGCCATGTTTAACGCTACACCGGATGAACAACGCCAGGCAGCACTCGATATCAATCGCTGGCTCAGCAGTGGACAACTGCATGCTCTGATTGGAGCCACCTTTCCCCTCGCCCAAACCGCACAAGCCCACCGTTTGCTGGAAGAGAATACCCTTCAGGGAGCAGGAACATTGGCGGGGAAGGTCGTAGTAACGATATAGTATTCCCATGTCTTCCATCGCCTTACTTCATCTTCACCAGGTTTCCCAGCAGGCCGCAGCCAAGGCTCTCGATCAGGTTCTGCAGGAATGGAAGTACCAGCGGAAGCAGATCGTCCCCATTCCACCCGAAGGCCCCAGCAGGCTGGAACGGCCGCTTGACCCCGGCCCCAGCCATCTCAGTTACCTGCTCAGCCCCCGGCAAGGCAACTGGACAACCATCATTCAGTCTTTCGCTGAACGAGACGACGCCCCTTTCCTGGCTGACCTCTCCAACCGACTGAGTCAGCAACTACAAACCCACTCGCTGGCCATTCTGCTTCACGAAGGCGATGTCCTCTTCTACAACCTTGACTATCGCGGCACCCCACGCGATGGCTACACCAGCAATCCGCAGTTCTTTGCCGATGAATTGCTCAGCGATGCTGATGTAGTTCGCCATCGACATATGCCCAAAGCCTTCACGCCTTTGTTGCCGAAGAACATCAAGATGGAGAAGTTGCTGCAGGTGCTGAACGCTGGCTGGTGGCACGCCTACGACAGCAAACAACTTGACGAAACCGGCGATCTGCTTAACGACAATGACCTTGTCGACGAAGAAGAACGCCTGACCACGCTCGGCGGCCTGCTTCAACTCAACGGCCCCGCTGGCTACCCCTTCACCCGCTGGCGCACCACGACATCCATTCAATGGAAACCCTGGCAGGCGATTTACTACCAGGCGAAGGTGAGAGCCTTGCAGATGGCATAAGAAAGTAGTCAGCATGCTCCGCCATGACGACAGCGAGGATGAATGTCCCACCCACCATATCAGCCCGAAGCGCTAGCGAGGAACGTCTCGCGACATGGGTACGTCAATATCTATCGCTAAGTAGCATTTCCCTCCATCGCACGGTCGCCCCTTGCTCGCGCTGCGGGCTGCCATGGTGTCGTACTCTCATCGTCGTTGTCATCACGACGGAGCGTGTTGACTACAATCCGGAAACTACTTCCAATACCACTTTCCCGATATGTTCCCCTGATTCCAATCGTCGATGAGCTTCGTCTGCCTTCTCCAGGGGTAGGATGGTATCCACAATCGGTTTCACCCTCCCCTGCTCTACCAGTGGCCAGACGTGCTCCCGTACTGCAGCCACCAGGCGTGACTTCTCTGCAACACTTCTGGGTCGAAGCAACGACCCCGTCACCGAGGCCTGTTTACGCATCATGAGGCCGATGTCGAGTTCGGCTTTGGCACCACCTCGGGTGGCGATAGTGACCAGTCGGCCTTGATAAGCCAGGCATTCGAGGTTCTTCTGCAGGTAGCTGCCGCCGACGATGTCGAGGATGACGTTGACGCCCTTTCCGCCTGTCACATCATTCACACAACTGACGAAGTCATCAGTCTTGTAATTGAAGACAGCTATCGCACCCAGTTTCTTGCAGGCCAGCATCTTGGCATCGCTGCCCACGGTACACACTACCATCGCACCCCTTGCTACTGCCAATTGAATAGCAGTGGTCCCGATGCCGCTGGCTCCGCCGTGAACGAGCAGTATTTCACCTGCTTGCAGTTTGCCAATCTCGAAGATATTGCTCCAGACGGTGCAACAGGTTTCGACCAGCGATGCAGCTTCTACCCAACCATCGCCTGCCGCCCCGGGCACCTTTGGCAAAGGCAAACACTGCCCTGCTGGTACAGCCACGTATTCGGCGTAGCCACCACCGGCGAGTAGCGCTGCGACTCGATCACCCACTTTCCATTGAGTCACGTCGCTGGCTCCTGCTTCGATGATGCCTGCTGCTTCCAACCCCGGTATCTCGGCTGAAATACCAGGTGGAACCGGATACTTCCCTTTGCGTTGCAGCAGATCAGCACCGTTCACACCAGCGGCATACACTCGCAGCAGCACTTCGCCTGCTTGCAGTGTCGGCACGGGGCGTTCTTGTACTTGCAGCACTTCGGGCCCACCGGGCGAAGTGATGATCGATACTTTCATCATAGATGCTGGCATGTCTGATTCCTTCGTTCGTAACCTGTCAAGCCGAAGCAGAACATTCTGTGGCTTTGCTCTTGCGAGCTGTTGCATGCTCTGCTAAGTCACCGTCGTTTTCACAACAGTGTGACTGCTACTTCCCTACTTGATCTATGACCTATAATGCCAACATGAAACTGCGTCGGCCGTCGGTTAAAGAATTGGTCTTCCAGGCTTACACCAGGCCTCTGCACCCGGAACTCTTCGTGATCCGAGGCAGGGAACGGGTACAGAAGCTAGGGCACGATGTCACCGCTCAACTCACAGAGGCTGGTCACGTCGTCGTCTGGAATTCCAAAGGACGCTATCTTACCGAAGTGCTGACCGCAGCAGACATCATCCTGCCTGAGAAGAAACTGCTCGAATACCGGGTACTCTCCGGCTTCGGCCCCATCTATCAGGAAGTACCCGCCCGAGGCGATCAGCCTGGTTACCACTACCACGCCTGCTTCCAGAGCGAGATCCTTGAATGGCCTGACTTCTGCAGGGCTCATGATGAGATTGAAGCGGATAGCAAGAAGCGAGGCATGCTTGTCCGCCTGCCCGCCAAACGCAGCCGAGCCTATCCGCCGCTAGGATTTCTCGTGATTGAAGGCCATCCCGATTGTCTGCTGATTCATGCGTTCCACACCTTCCCGGATGAGCAGACTGTGGTGAAGTCGCAGTCGTTGATTGAGTTTGTCTAAGAGTTCATTGAAATTCGCTATAAACAAAAACACCCCAGCCGAAGCCAGGGTGTTGTACGAAGCTTCGTAGATCACTACGCAGTGGCGGCACCGCCGCGGGGGCGGACTCGCTTGTTGACGTCGATTTCGAGGACGCCGTAAGTCTGTTCGTACTGCTGGATGGTGGCACCGAGCAGTTGGAAGAGACGCTTGGCGGTGAAGTAGTTCACCACGATGCGGTGGGTGAGCTTCACTGGTTCGTTGGGGTTCGGGGCCAACTGAGTGTTCAAGCCGAAGTCGAGGATGAGTTCTTCAGGCATGAAGGTAACGCGGGCGAAGTTCGCGTAGGTGGCTGACAGGTGGCTGGTGTCAGTTGGGTACTCCATACGAGCAGCCTGTGCCTGTTGGGGTTGTGTTGCTTCATCAGCCATGGCTTCTTCTCCCTAAGAATGAACTCAGTTCCAATACTTTACTAGTTCAGGACTTCAGCCGACAATTTGAGCTGCCATTGGCAATCCTGCTAGCGATGGTGAGTATAAGTGTCACATTCGATACTGACAACCCTGACTTAGCCGGTTCGGTGAAAAGTTTGGTACACCACTCGACGTTCTCGATTTAGCATAAAGTAATGGAGAGAATATCTCTGCGACTCTGCGTGAATTCTTTCTGCGAACTCTGCGTTTCAAAATTAAACGCAGAGCACGCAGAAGTGAAGACGCAGAGAACGCAGACAGAGAGAAGACTATGCCCCTGTATCATCAAGGACTACTCCGAGTTGCAGCGGCCAGCCCACGGGTAACGGTGGCTTCGCCGACGAAGAACCTGCATGCGATCACAGAGTTGCTGTCCCAGGCGGAGGCAGCTTCAGTGGCTGTGACGGTCTTTCCTGAACTGTGCCTGACCGGTTACACCTGCGGCGATCTGTTTCAGCAGTCGTCGTTGCAACAGGCCGCTATCGAAGCACTGCGAGAGTTGCTGATCTTCACTTCACAGCGCTACAGCGGCATCGTTGTCGTCGGGTTACCCTGGGCCATTGAAGGCAGCCTGTTCAATGTGGCTGCGGTGATCCATCGTGGAACGCTGATGGGGCTGGTGCCTAAATCGTACTTGCCGAACTACAAGGAGTTCTACGAGCAGCGCTGGTTCGCAGCGGCGAGCAAACTCACTGTGGATGAAGTGCAGTTTGACGAGAAGTTCATTCCCGTAGGTACCGATCTGCTCTTTGCAGCGAGCGATGTGCCGGGGTTAGTGTTGGGGGTAGAGATTTGCGAAGACCTGTGGATGCCGGTGCCGCCTAGTTCGATTCAGGCCCTGCACGGAGCGACGTTGTTAGTGAACCTGTCAGCCAGCACCGAGATTATTGGCAAGATCAACTATCGGCGCAGCCTGGTGGCACAGCAATCGGGGCGATGCCTTGCGGGATATGTTTACGCAGCCTGCGGCGTGACCGAATCGACGACTGATGTCATCTTCAGTGGTCATAACCTGATAGCCGAGACGGGCAGCATCCTGGCGGAATCGAAACGATTCGAACGTCTAGGGCAACTAACGATTGCAGACATCGATGTGGAGAAACTGCAATTCGACCGTCGCCAGCAAGCCAGCTTCGGCGATGCAGCACACTATGGGTTCTCTTCACCACTCGATTATCGACGGGTGTCCGTGGAACTCAAGCCACGGGCCTGGAAGTCGAGTGATACACTGCACCGAACCGTGCCGCCACATCCGTTTGTACCGAGCGCAGGCAATGACCGTGATGAACGGTGTGCTGAGGTCTTCCAACTGCAAACGGCTGGGCTTGCTAAGCGATTGGAGACGGTAGGCAAAGTACCACTCACGATTGGTGTCTCGGGCGGGCTCGATTCCACGCTATCTCTGCTCGTCATCTGTCAAACACTTGATCTGCTCCAGCGGCCACACTCGGAACTGACCGGCTTCATCATGCCCGGGTTTGGTTCCACTGACAAAACGAAGAACCTGGCTCATCAGTTACTGGAACAACTCGGAGTGAAGTCGAAAGAGCTCGACATCTGCCAGCTTTGCTTCGATGAGATGAAGCAGCTAGGCCATGCACCGTTTGGCATCGATCTGAACAGCACCGATATGTCGAGCTTCAAGGAAAAGCTCAAAACGCTGCCGAAAGAGAAGCGTAACGACCTGGTCTTCGAGAATGTGCAGGCTCGTCGGCGAACTTCCTTTCTGATGAATGGTGGCTTCGTCATCGGCACCGGCGACCTTTCTGAACTCGCCCTCGGCTGGTGTACTTACAACGCCGACCACATGAGCATGTACAACCCCAACGTGGGAGTGCCCAAAACATTGGTTCGTTACCTCATACGGTGGATCGCTGATCATCGCTATGCAGGCCAACCGCTGCAGCAGTTGCTGCACAGTATTGCCAGCCAGGTGATCTCACCTGAGTTGCTCCCCACCAGTTCCAGTGGTGAAGTGCAATCGACGGAAGCCAGCGTCGGGCCGTACGAACTGCAGGATTTCTACCTGTACCACTTCCTGCGGTTTGGCTTCTCCCCTGCCAAGTTGCTCTTCCTGGCATCGCAAGCCAAGTTCGGTATGCCCTACAGTGAAGCGGAGCGGGAGCAGTGGTTGAAGGTGTTCCTCAAGCGGTTCTTCGCGAGTCAGTTCAAGCGTAGTTGTTTGCCCGATGGGCCGAAGATTGGTTCGGTGAGCTTGTCGCCTCGCGGTGACTGGCGCATGCCGAGCGATGCCTCGCCGGAGGCATGGTTGTAGAATGGTAGGGCACGCTATGCGTGCCTCAACTGGATGAGAGTCAGGTGCAACTGATTCGCAGGTACTTTCACCCGTTGATGGATGTGTTGGAATCTCATGAAGGTGAGGCACGCACAGCGTGCCCTACATATGGCCCTATCAACGAAACGTGATGAACTCCTTCGCATCCTCCGTGAGATGGAGAGTGTAGCGGTAGCTTTTAGTGGTGGGGTAGATAGTGCGGTGGTCGCCCAGGCGGCGCACCATGCACTGGGAAAGAATGCGGTCGCTCTCACCGCCCATAGTCCCAGCGTGGCGATGCAGGAACGGCTGGATGCGGAGAAGATTGCTCAGCAGATAGGCATCCGGCACGTGGTCATTCAAACCAACGAGTTCAGCAATCCTGACTACCTCAAGAACGATGGCAGTCGATGTTATCACTGCAAGACGGAACTCTACGAGAGCATCCTGGAGTATGCTCCACAGTTGAAAGTCAAGTTTGTTGTCAGCGGAGCTAACCTCGATGATCAGGGCGACTATCGCCCAGGACTCCTTGCAGCGAAAGAACATGATGTTCGCCATCCGCTGCAGGAAGCGGGGTTCACGAAGGCTGATGTTCGGGCATTAGCTCAGGAATGGAAACTCCCCATCTGGGACAAGCCCGCATCTCCCTGTTTGTCCAGTCGACTAGTGCCGGGGCTTGCAGTGACACCGGAACGAACAGCTCGCATCGAAGGGGCCGAAGCGTATTTGCGTACACTGGGTCTTCGCGAGTTCCGGGTTCGTCTGCATGAAGGGGAACTGGCTCGCCTTGAAGTGCCGTTAGAAGCTCTGCCCTTGCTGTGTGAACCAGTCCAGCGAGAAAACCTGACGAACAAATTCCTCGAACTGGGCTTCCGCTTCGTCACTCTCGATCTGCTAGGCTTCCGTACGGGAAGTATGAACGAACTCATCCCCCTCGAAACCAAACGACGATTTCAACCGAGTTAAGCTATGTCTCTCAAACCGCTCACGGGCAATGAAACGCTGAACCAGTTCTATCTCGAAGCCCGCGCTAGGCTGCTTGAAGTCGCAGCGACGCTGGATCGCATCGACCGTGGCGGAGCGAATACGGATGATCCACGTTTGGGTTTATTGCGACAGGCCATTCATGTGTTGAATCAATCAAC
>CAYPJB010000140.1:0-10384 GCA_964410845.1 uncultured Bacteroidales bacterium
TGGCCTAGTTCGAGCAGTCGATGAGCCACTGCAATGGTCTGCCAGCAATCGTCACGTGCCTGACCAGGAGGCGTGACCATCTTAAACCACTGGTGAGTACGACGCTCCGAGTTGCCATACACCCCGTTCTTTTCCACCCACATTGCAGATGGCAAAACAAGGTCAGCTAATTCTGTGGTCGCGGTGGGATAGACATCAGAGACGATGAGGAACTTGTTCTCAAACCCCTTCTTGCTGCGGAAGAGCTTATTGACATTCGGTAACGACTGTCCGGGATTCGTCACCTGTACCCATAGCGTATCGATATCTCCACCCTTATCGGATGGTGTGCAGAACTTCTCCCACATTAGTACAGTATGGTAGCCGATCTTCGGATTGATCCTCCCAGCAGGCAGGTTCCACAACTGCTCAGCTTTGGCTCGCTGGGCAGCATCCTCCACTTTAAGATCGCCCGGCAGGGCATGGCAGAGTGTACCGACTTCTCGAACCGTGCCACAAGCTGAAGGCTGTCCGGTGAGGCTCTGTGGTCCATCGCCTGGCTTACCGAAGTGTCCGCTGAGGAGATGGATGCCATGCACCAGATTGTTGATGGCTGTTCCCATGGTGTGCTGGTTCATGCCCATACACCACAAGCTGAGAATCTTCACCTGACGATTGGCGAAGAGTTTCCCCAGCATCTGCAGGTCAGCCACGGAAACTCCGCTGAGTTCGCTTACCTTTTCAGGAGTATAGGGGGCCACCATTTGCTGGTATTGTTCAAAGGTAATGGGCTTACCCATCAAAGTGCCAAACGTCTTGTAGTCATCCCAGTCCTTTAACGAGTCGTATCGGCCTGGCTCAGCATCTGCACGGAAGTTGCAATACTTGCTGACAAAGTTGGCATCGTAGGTCTTGTTGGCAATCAGTTGCTGGGCAATGCAGTTGGCGATTGCCAGATCGCCATGTGGTTTCGTCAGAAGGAAATGGTTGGCGTGCTCTGAAGTGCGGGTACGCCGCTGTGCCATATCAATCAGCACTACTTTGTCGCCTCGCTGCCGGCGATCTATAATTCTGCTGAACAGAACGGGATGCATCTCAGCGGGATTGTTACCCCAAAGGATAACAACATCAGCGTGATCGAGATCATCGTAACAGTTGTAAGGCTCATCAACGCCATAGGTGCTGATGTAGCCGGTGACAGCGGAAGCCATACATAAGCGAGCGTTGGGTTCAATGTGGTTGTTGGATAAGCCACCTTTCATGAACTTGTTAGCAGCATATCCTTCGGGGACTGTCCATTGGCCTGAACCATAGAAAGCAAAGCGGTTTGGTGCCTTCATGATCCGCTGTGCAATCACCTCGGTAGCTTCTTCCCAGGTGATCGGTTCGAGTTTGCCATTTTTTCGTAACTGCGGAGTGGTAAGGCGGTCTTTCCCATAGAGGATGGAACCAACGTGATAGCCTTTCACGCAGAGCAATCCCTTGTTCACTTCAGCCTGGCGGTCCCCAGCGATGGCGACCACACGGTTGTCCTTGACCGCCACCTGGACGTGACAACCTGTGCCGCAAAACCGGCATGGAGCCTTGTTCCATGTGACATCGGGAATCACTGGTAATTCCAGGCGGGGAGGCTGTTTGGCCGAAGATTCCTGCTGCATGGCCAATGCAGTAGCAGCAGCCATAGCGCTGTTCCGAACAAAATCGCGACGGTTGATAGCCATCTTACGCCTCCTGACCAACGACATTTACGGAATCATCCATTACGGTGACGTAGGCGATATCCACGTTTGCTACACCAGGCAATTGCTGCAACCAGTGATGCCATTTCAGTGCATCTTCAGAACTTTCCACTTCCATCACCAGCGACAGCCGCGAACCTATACGTTCGCCCAGGATGAAGTGCCCAGCATTTTCCAACATGGCGAATGCCTGCTGAACAGCCTCGTCGTCTTGAGCGAAGAGCAGAACTAACCCTGAAAGATGCATGATTAGCGAACTCCAGCACCACCTGCAGTGGTACTCTAGCCGAATCGTCGGCAATATCAAGAATAAAAGAATAATTATTCTTGATTTATCCGGAAGAGCTGATATCCTGTCGATGTACCAAGGGGAGTTGCTTATGTCAGATACCCCCATGTCTTCGAAAATCGCTGCTGGGAATGTTGCAACAGGCTTACTGATTGTCCTCATTCTCAGTGCCGTGCTATGGATGCTCTTTCAGCCTGGTTCAACCACAAAAAACCAGGTAGCGGTTGTTGCCGAACCCAGTGAGAAGCTTGAACCATCACAAGCCCCATTTGAAACGCTAATTCGCAAGCCTCAAGGCTTACCGACTGTTAGTACAGGCCTTAAAGATGCTGAAGGTAAAGCAGTCACTGTGAACTGTAATACCTGTCACGCCACCAAGCCACCGAACAGTGAATTAAGAGTTGGCACCAGCTTGACCCTGTTTCACCAGGGCATGAAGGGTTTGCATGGAAATCTCACTTGCATTTCCTGCCATAATCCAAGCGATGGTTACCAGTCTCTCCGGCTAGCGGATGGCAAACAGATTGCATTCCCTGATGTGATGCAGTTGTGCGCTCAGTGCCATGGTCCGCAGTTTCGCGACTATCAACATGGTGCACACGGAGGCATGACGGGGTATTGGGACCTTACCAAAGGTCCTCGCCAGCGAAATAACTGCATCGATTGCCACGATCCACATGCTCCCAAGTATCCTCAGGTACGACCCTCGCCCGGTCCACAAGATCGACATCTCGTACCGGCTCATAAGCAAGGAGCAGGCCATGGGTAAGAAACTGTCTCTCCCCGTTGTTGGTGAAGTGGATCGTCGAACCTTGGTGAAGGCTGGAGCAGTCACTCTTGGAGTGGCCATGCTCGCCAAGGCGATTCAGCCAGTGCTTGAGTGGACCTCTAATCTCTCGGCTGAGGAGTTCCTGCAAAAGCATTACAAGGAACTCAAACCGCAGGAACTGGACACGGTCATCAAAAGACTTGAAGCAGAAACGCTGGAAGAGTATGGCAAACAGGTGCAGATCAAGGATCCGCAGGCCCAGCCAGGCGTGAAGTATGCCTATGCTCTTAATCTCAGCATCTGTATCGGCTGCAGGAAATGTGTTGAAGCTTGCCATATCGAAAATAACCACGATCGAGCTACCAACAACAGTTACATTCGCGTTTTCGAGATGGAAAAGGGTGGCATCGACTTCGAGAAGGGCAATTGCGAGTACGACCATCCGGTGCCTGCTCCAGACAAATTCTACATGCCGGTGCAATGCCAGCAGTGTGACAATCCGCCTTGCGTCAGTGTCTGTCCCGTTGAAGCCACCTGGAAAGAAAAAGATGGAATTGTGGTGGTGGATTACAACTGGTGTATCGGTTGCCGTTATTGTGAAGCAGCCTGCCCCTATCATGCTCGTCGATTCAATTGGACGAAGCCGGAGATAAGTGCCAAGGAGATTAACCCCCGTCAGGGTTATCTTTCCAATCGCATACGACCTCAAGGGGTTATGGAGAAATGCACCTTCTGCCTGCATCGTGTGCGAGAAGGTCGTTTGCCAGCCTGCCTGGAAGCATGCCCGACAGGTGCAAGAGTCTTCGGAAATGTCCTCGACCCCAAGTCAGAAATACGCTGGGTGCTGGCCAACAAGCGTGTCTTTGTTCTCAAGGAAGAGCTTGGTACCAAACCCAGCTTCTTCTATTTCTTTGACAAATAAAGGGAGACATCAGATGAGTACTGCTGCTGTTCCCGTTGTGCCTTCAACATCAGCCTTGGTCAGTTACCCGCGTTTTCTACGGCAAGCATTGCATGTGGCCACTGAAGGAAGCTGGGTGTTCTATCTCTGGATGACCATTCTGACGGCCATCGCCCTTGTTGGAGCGAATGCCTGGGCAGTTCAAGTTCGTGATGGCATGGTCCGGACGGGGATGTCGGATCATGTCAGTTGGGGACTGTACATTGCTAACTTCACCTTTTTCGTCGGGTTAGCTGCTGGTGGAGTGATGATGGTGATTCCCGCTTACCTGTACAACGATGAAGAAATGCATGACGTTGTGATCGTTGGTGAAATAGTTGCTATAGCTGCCATCGTGATGAGTACTCTGTCGGTGGTGGTGGATCTCGGTAGGCCAGATCGTTTCTGGCATCTGATTCCTGGAATTGGTCGATTTAACTGGCCCATATCGATGCTGACTTGGGATATCATCGTCCTGAACGGCTACCTTCTGATCAACCTTCATATCGTTGGCTATTTACTGTACATTCGGTTTCTGGGTAAGAAACCCAACCCGAAGTGGTATATGCCCTTTGTCTTTCTTTCCATCATTTGGGCCATCAGCATTCATACGGTCACAGCCTTTCTTTATTGCGGACTGGGAGGTAGACCATTTTGGAACACCGCACTCCTGGCACCACGATTTCTCGCATCTGCGTTTGTTTCAGGGCCGTGCTTTATCATCCTTTTGCTGTTGTTAATCCGTAGGGTCAGCAAGTTTCATGTTGGTGATAAGCCGGTACAAACGCTGGTCCAGATTATTCGTGTCTCGATGTGTATCAATTTACTGATGCTAGCATCTGAACTTTTCACCATCTTTTACACCGGAGGTGGTCACGCTGCTGCAGGACAGTACCTCTTCTTTGGTGCTCATGGCAAGTATGGCCTGGTTCCGTGGATATGGACATCGCTGTCATGCAGTGTGGCAGGTTGTCTGCTTTTCCTGAGTCCTGTCGTGATGAAGAACACCAAAGTGCTTGCTCTGGCATGTATCATCTGCTTCGTGGGCATCTGGATCGAGAAAGGCATGGGACTGATTATCCCGGGATTTGTTCCCTCGACCCTTCATGAAGTAGTAGAGTATGCACCAAGTCAGATCGAATGGAAAATTACTGCGGGCATTTGGGCCTTCGGTTTGTTACTCTTAACCATCATTTTGAAGATTGCGATTGCCGTCTTCAGTAATGAGATGATGAACGATTCAACTTCACAGGCAGAGGCAAAATGAAGCTTCTGAAATGGCTCATCGGTGGCAGTGTGCTCAGCCTGATTCTTTGGGTGCTTGTCGGCGTATGCGCCGGTTCAGGTGCATACACGATCTACTATGGGGAAGGTCTCTCTTACCTCAGCAGTGATCCCAAGGCCTGTGTGAACTGCCATATCATGCGTGAGCAGTACGATGGCTGGCAGAAGTCGAGCCATCATGCTGCTGCCAGTTGTGTAGATTGCCATTTGCCTCATGGCTTGGTCGAGAAATATCTCGCGAAAGCAGAGAATGGTTTCTGGCACTCGAAAGGCTTTACGTTGCAGGACTTTCATGAGCCCATTCGCATTCATTCTAAGAATGCCAAGCTGTTGCAGAACAACTGCATTCACTGTCATCAGGAATTCGTTCAGGAAATAGTGAAGACCGGCTCATCGCATGATTCCGACATGAACTGTGTGCATTGTCACCAGCATGTAGGCCATGGGCCAACTCGCTAGTCTTAATTTGCACATGTAGAAGGAGCTGGATTGTGTCCAACGAAGTTGCCAGGAAGTCAGGATCTACTTTCGGAAAAATCGTGCTTTGCCTGGTGGTAGCTGCCATCACTTTTGGCATCATGCTGCTCTGGCAAAATATTGCAGAGCGCAAGCAGGAAGCCCGACAGCAGATCTTTCGTTTAGCTGAAGTCAACGAGGACACGATTGATCCTGCCATCTGGGGAAAGAACTATCCCCGTCAATACGACAGCTACCAGCGTACGGTCGATATTGAGCGTACGAAGCACGGCGGTTCTGAAGCATTTCAAAAGCTGGATGACGATCCTCGCTGGAAACTTTTATTCAAAGGCTATGCATTTGGTGTGGACTATCGAGAGGAACGAGGTCATGCCTTCATGCTCTCGGACCAGGATGAAACCGAAAGAGTGAAGAAATTTAAGCAGCCCGGTTCGTGCCTGCATTGTCATGCTTCTGTTATTCCGGCATACCAGCAAGCTGGTGTGAAGGCTGGAGTGCCTAATGATGCAGCGCATCGGCAGGAAGCTATCATGAAGGGGTTTGAAACAGTCTGTGCCATGCCCTATGGTGATGCACGCAAGCTGGTTTCACACCCTGTCAGTTGTGTAGATTGCCATCAGCCCGACACTATGGCTTTGCGAGTTACTCGTCCTGGTTTCATCAATGGCATGAAGGCATTGGCTGAATCGACCGATGCGGTTCCACACTTGCCCAGTGTCGAACGCTGGAGAAAAGGAACACGTAAGACGGCTTACGACCCGAATGCCGAAGCCAGCAGACAGGAAATGCGATCAATGGCCTGTGCCCAATGTCACGTCGAATACTACTTTAAGGGTGAAGGTAAGTTGGTGACCTACCCCTGGCACAAAGGTCTGAAAGCAGAACAGATTGAAACCTATTATGATGAAGTGGGCTGGAAAGACTGGGTGCATGCCGATTCGGGAGCGCCTGTTTTGAAAGCACAGCATCCTGAATTTGAAATGTGGTCGCAAGGAATTCATGCTCGATCAGGGGTATCCTGTGCGGATTGTCATATGCCTTACAAACGGGAAGGTGCCATCAAGGTCAGCGATCACCATGTTCGCAGTCCGTTGCTCAATATCTCGCGTGCCTGTCAAACATGCCATCATTATCCTGAACAGGAAATTCTGGCTCGAGTGACAGGCATTCAAGATCGTACAAAAGCGTTGATGCTTCGTGCGGAGGATGCAACTGTTGACTTGATCAACTACCTGTCGCAAGCCAAGAAGAATGGCAAAACGGATGCAGAGCTACAACCTGTTCGAGCATTGCATCGCAAGGCACAGTGGCGGCTTGATTTTGTAGCTGCTGAGAATTCGATGGGTTTCCATGCACCCGGCGAAGCGGCCCGGCTCCTTGGTGAAGCTATCGACTACGCACGTCAGGGGCAGGTGAAAGCCCTGGAACTCAAACAGCCTCAACCAGCTAAAACGCCATAGGATTCACCTAACTCAAAGAATAAGGGGCAGCAAGTGCTGCCCCTTATTCTTTGACTAAGCTTACCAGCGGTAGCTGTAGATCAGGTAGAGCAAGTCAGAATCGACAGCACGGTTTGGTGCAGAGGTATTCTGAAGGAATTCGCCACCAAACAGCTTGCTGTAGCCAACCATCACATCAGAATGCTTGGTGATATGGAAGTTGGCAACGACATCCAATTCCTGTCCAACATCCCGTCCAGCAGCGCCAGTGGGTGAACGCCGATAGGCGGCCCCGGCTGCGTTGTAGAGTGCATCCTGACTCTCTGCCAGCCAGAATCGGTGATACTGGAACCACAGAGTCACCCAGTTGGTCGGATACAGATACAGGTGAGCATTCAGATCCTGGATGTTCTGACGACCGACGAGATCAGCCCAGCCCAGATAGAAGTGGCCAAACGGAAAGAGCTGATTGAACGTATTGTAGTTCCCTGAATTGGGGCTGCTGTCGCCGCTGGCATAATCGTAGAAGAGCCAGAATGTCGGGTTCAACGGCAGATCTTCAAAGTGATAGCCAGCACCTGCTGTTGCCATCCCTGCAAAGATGCTCTGATCGCCTCGTTCACCAAACTGCAGTGCGAGTTCAGCGTCCCATAAGAAGTGGTTTTTATCGCCGGCATAGCGAGTGCCTACAGTATGCACGTTGTAAGGAGCACGTTCGATGCCTTGTTGTGTTACATTGTTGGAGTTATCAAGGAAGAGGTAATAGAAATCAGCAGCTTGTCCTTTCTCAGGCTTATAGGTCCACCAGGTTCCAGCAAAGTTCTGATTGTTGTCAACTGAATCAAAATGTTCAGCATTGGGGATCACAGGTTGCACCCAGAATGCAGTTGCATCCCATTTCTCACCCTGTCGGAATGCAGAAACACCTTGAAAAGTCCTTCGAGTGTTAGCCCAATCGAGTGTGGAGACAAGTCGCTGCGATCCAAAGAGCATTTCTTGCCGACCAGCACGAACATAGACAGGTTTGCCATCTACTTCGGTTAACTTGAGATCGATGAACAGATTCTGGATGTCGGCCAGATTGCGGTCAATGGGGAGAGGAGGTAAATCATAGCCTATGCTTTGAGCACTGATGAACTCGGCGTAAACGCGGAACTTATCCTGATACCACAGGTCGCCATAACTGCGAACGCGGAAGAGATTGTAGACATTGTCGGCATTGGTCAGTCGACTGTTATCCTCATTCATGTAGCGGTTCCAGACTTGACCGCCTGTTGAGAATAACCAGTCATCCCCCAACTTGATTCGCTTCAGCGGATCCCAGAAATCATGGTTGGTGTTCTTGGGGTCATCCAGATAACGGAAGTCAGCATTAAAAAAGCCAGGCTGCATCAGGGCGAAAGCAGGGTAGCCATACTTGGGCGGTCCCTGGCGACATTCACCGTTGAGTTGATCAAGCAAAGAGTAGTATCCACAGTCCTTGGGCGGATTCGGGAATGGACCTGTCCGAGGTGTAGCCCAGATGGGGGGAACATTCTTGAAATCGAATGGTTGACAAGTTTCACATGTATCACAAGCTGTGGTCGGTGCTTGTGAAGTTGTAACTACTTGCGTTTCTTTTGTTTCTTGAGAAAAAACAGCTCCGTTAGCAGCGATAGCAAGTCCAGTGATGCTTAATATCGATAAACCCCATTGCTTCCGCCAAAGTTTGCGCCACATAACTCACTCCATGAGTCGCACCTGTAGCAACATCATGTTGCCAAACGTAAAGAAATTCGACAATGCTCTCCTGAATCAGGAGCAAATTCGTTTCACTATCCAGCAAGAAGATGAGAGTTCTTCCACTATAACCAGCCTGTGCCGTTCTTTGTGCATCCTTGCAACTGATAACTGATTACCTGTTGCACTACCGATGCATTACCTTCAATGGTTCCAGACCGAGTTCGATAGTCCTCTTTATTAACTCAATGCTTGAACAAATCAAGGAATCGATCCTCAAATTCCTTGAAAATGCCGAGTCGATCCAACTCCTGCTTTAACTCAAATGCTTTTTTGCGATCTGTCCCCGCTTCGTCAAAGAGTTTATCCAATCTCGCATGATCTTCAGGTGTGAGTTTTTCCATGGGCGATGCCGGTTGGACCATTTCTTCTTCTGGAGGAGTTAACGTTTGCCCCAATCGTTCTTCCACCTGGGCCAGTACCTCGCCAAGCTGTTCATCCACCTGTTTGGCTTGTTCAGCCAATTCAGACAGATTGGCCTCTAATCCCATGAGCGACGTAAAAACTTCCAGAACTGCCAGGGAAGCCTTGGGAAAAGGAATCTGGCTGAACAGATGCGGCATTTCTCCGAGGAAGCAGCCACCATGCAAGCCTTTCTCAGCAGCAACGCCCAGGAGTACACCGTTGAGCCCGCCAATCTGGCCCTCTTCCAGCATTTGAACTGGTAGTGTCTCTACCTCCTTGAGTGATTCTTCATTCGTCGCAGCATAGAAAACCCGTGATTCGTGTTCAGGATGCATCTGTGTCGCCATCGCTGCAAACGTAAACACACGCTCGATCCCGATCTTTTGAGCGAACTCGATAATCGATTGGCAGTACTGATACTTTCCGAGAGGTGGCTGAGCTTCACCTAAGAAGATAACCAGATCTCGTTCCTTCTTGGGGTCTGACCAGAGAAAGAATCTGCTTCGCGGTCTGCGACCCGGGTGGAGGATACCTTTCTCCACAACAACATGATCCACTTCAAATAAATTGCTGAGTTGCAATTCAGCAAGCACATTCATTTCCAGAGTGGACATCAGGTAATAACCAGCATTGATGGCGACCTGTCCAATTCCTGGCCAAACGGCTACCAACCAGGGATGATGCAGGGTAGGGCTAGTTTCCATCAATAATCTCGCATTAAACGAAGAGTGAGGAAGGCACAAGTAGACATCGGCGAGTTGCAACTCTCATTACCATACTACCTAGCTACCCTCCGAGGATAATTATAACAAGAATGAAAGCCGAGGGGACGGGGATACTAACCTAATGGCCTGCAACGATGAGGCGTAGCTCAACTGGGATCACGATTTCAACCAACTGCTTGTAGTTCTGTTTGAACATCAACTTACTTGGCGAGATCAAGAAATACGATGATCGATGGATTGCCAACGGGAGTGTAATGCCCTGTGAAAAGAAGTTTGCCAGATCGTCGATCGACACGAAAGACAGTGACATTATCAGCCCGCTGGTTGCAGCAATAGAGAAACTGTCCGGTAGGGTCGAAGTTGAAACTGCGTGGGTAGTTTCCGCGAGTCCATTCTTCTGAAACATGTTTGAGTGTCCCATCAGAATTGATGGAAAAGATCCCGATGCTGTCGTGCAACCGATTACCTGCGTAGATAAACCGACCATCTCCTGATACCTGGATCTCGGAGCAGAAGTTACTGCCAGCAAATCCAGGAGGCAGTGTGGAGATCGTTTGGC
>CAYPJB010000141.1:0-10367 GCA_964410845.1 uncultured Bacteroidales bacterium
CTAATAGTCTGCATGATAACGCTGGAGATATGGATCGAGGCGCCCAATGAGAGTTGTGCTCGTTCTCTTGTGTGTGTTAACCAACCCAGTGATCACACTGGCTGACGATCCCTCGCTCAGCATCAAGCAGGAAATGCAACCCCTTCGATACAACCACCCCGGGTTGGTGGTTGACCTGGGTGTGGGCCTCTGGGCGTGGCCTGTACCTTGTGATACGGATGGTGATGGCGATTTCGACCTCATCGTTTCCTGCCCTGATAAACCCTCGAACGGTGTCTGGCTCTTTGAGAATGTGACCGGCGATACCAGCAAGCACAAGATGCCGATCTTCGCACCGGCACGTCGGCTCAGTTCTACCGTTCACTATGTGATGCCCAGTTATGTGGGTAATGAACTGCGGGTGCTGAGTCCGGGGTTCGAGTATCCCAGTTTCACCCTCAAAGGATTAAGCGAGAAGCGTGCTCTCAGCGTGCCAGCCAGGTGGTACAAGCCTGCAGGAACCCAACCCAAGGGGCCGAAGCTTCGACACAACCAATGGCGATACGCTGACTACGATGGCGATGGCATCCTTGATCTGATAATCGGTATCGAAGACTGGAGCTACTACGGCTGGGACGATGCGTGGGATGCGATGGGTCGTTGGAAGAACGGCCCACTGCGGGGGTTCGTCTTTGTGCTGCGGGGCAAGGGCGATGGTCAGTATGCTGAACCGATGCAACTGCAAGCGGATGGCAAACTGCTCGAGACCTTCGGCTGTCCGTCGCCCAACCTGGCTGACTTCGATGGGGATGGCGATCTCGATCTCCTCTGTGGCGAGTTCCTGGATGGCTTCACTTACTTCGAGAACATCGGCACCCGCACTGCACCTCGGTACGCCGCTGGCAAGCGACTCAAGACGGTTAACGGCACCCCGCTGGTGATGGACTTGCAGATGATCGTTCCGATCGCTTTCGATTGGGACAAGGATGGCGACCTTGATCTGATCGTTGGCGATGAAGATGGCCGGGTGGCTTTCATCGAAAATACTGGCAAGCTGGCAGCAGATCGTACGCCCATTTTCCTGCCTCCGGTCTACTTCCAGCAGCAGGCGGATACGCTCAAGTGTGGTGCCTTAGCTACGCCCGTCGGTGTTGATTGGGATGGCGATGGCGATCAGGATATTCTCTCGGGCAATACCGCGGGCTATATCGAATTCTTCGAGAACCTGAGCGGACCGGGAGTGGCCTCGCCGAAGTGGGCGGCACCCAAGCGGTTGAGTGTCGATGGCGAACCGTTCCGCATCATGGCGGGACCGAACGGCAGCATCCAGGGACCAGCGGAAGCCAAGTGGGGCTACACCACCTTCAGCGTTGCTGACTGGGATGGCGATGGCTTACCGGATATTGTGCTCAACAGCATCCTGGGTGAAGTGGTCTGGCTGAAGAACATCGGCACCCGCCATTTGCCAAAGTTGTCCAAGCCACAACCCATCGACGTGGAATGGGTAGGGCCTCAGCCTCGACTGGCGTGGGGCTGGAAGACTCCAAGTGGCAAAGCACTTCTCACACAATGGCGCACCACCCCGGTGGTCTACGACTTCAATCTTGATGGCTTGCCTGACCTGGCGATGCTCGATCACGAAGGATACCTGGCGTTTTTCGAGCGTTATCTGCATGAAGGCAATCGCTTGTTGAAAGCTCCTCGCCGAGCGTTTGTAGATGAAGCGGGTAAACCCCTGCGGCTGAATGCCAAAGCTGGTGGTGGCAGTGGTCGCCGCAAACTGTGCATTACCGATTGGGATGGCGATGGGAAGTTTGATCTGTTGCTGAACTCAGCCAATGCTGATCTGCTGCAGCAGGTGAAGATGGAGAGCGGGCAGTGGTACTTCAAGAATGCTGGTACCCTGAGCAAACGGAATATCGAAGGCCACGATGTGAGCCCGACCGTGGTGGACTTTACTGGAAAAGGTATTCCCGATTTTCTGGGTGGTGCTGAAGATGGCAGGCTCTACTATCTGCCTAACTCACGAACCAGATAAGCTGCTCAGGCTGAACGCCGACCACTGACGGTGCGAACCACCGGCATGCTGGCTTTGAATTGCACGTCGTTGATGAGGCAGGGGCGCTTGTACTGTTCGCTGGTGCCACCAGTCTTGGCGATGCGGGCAGCGTCCCAGGCATTCCAGGTATCGCGTGGCAACACACAGACTTCAAGCACATTCAAACGCTGGCTTTCGCGTTTCGTATCGTACTCGATGTTCTGTTCACGCAGCAACTGATCAAACTCGACGGCCAACTTCTCAGGATGAAGCTGTTCCATTTCCTGTTCTTCGAGATAGAGACTGTAGCCCGGAGTACGTTCATCCCAATACGGAGCGATGGTGTATGCAGCGGGCAGGTGGCCCCAGCGCTGGGCAGCCTGCCGCATCGCTGCCACCACTTGAAACTCGGAGAGCTTTTCGCCCGTGAGGTTCGAAAAGAGCGAACCCTTGTTGAGGAATTCAACGATCGGTGTGGTGTGATGATGCCCAACGACGCGAATCACATCGTAAATATTGTAACGGTACAGCCCATAGGATGTGGTAGGCAACAAGTAGTAGTTTTTGCCGATTTCCAGTTCTGCGGCAGTGAGCGTGACAGGTTGAGTGGACTGTATCTCCGCTTCGGGAATAAATTCGAAGAAATGACTAGTGATATCGAGAACGCCACCAGTGGTACCCTCATCGAGGGGGATAGTGAAACGACCTTCGCTGGCGAGCAGACCGAGATCGCGTATCGGAGTGTTGCCGTAGTAATGCGGGAATTGTTTCAGGTAGAGACCGACGCTGCCGCCAGTCCAGCACCCGATGGTATGAATGGGGTTCCAGGCGTCTTTGGGCAGGAGCTTGCCAGCTCTGCTGCGGATCGCCTCCAGCTGACTGGCACGTACAGGCAGCTTGTGCATCATCGGCTTCAGCACGTGACGCACCGAGGGAGGCACTGCTAAGTCTTCCTTCAATGTGCCGTCATGAATATCGCGGATCAGGTCTTCCGAACAACTCTCCATCATCTGGGCCAGCTTGATGAAGGTGCTGGGGTTAGCGGAACCAATCAGGCCCAGTTCGGTCTGCATCAGGCCCATACGCAGGGCAAGGTACAACTTGGCGGAGGCATCCTTTACTTTCCCGGACTCAGCGGGCAGGCAGTAGAACTGGCGAACGGCCTTGCGCTGCATGTGCGAGGTAAGCCCGCTGATGCTGCCACAGGGAACATCGCTTTCGGTTCGAAGCTCGTCCCAATCACTGACAAGCTGCAGGATGGGCTTCAGAAACGCCTGCGGGTACTTCTCAAAAATGCCACGTGCCCAGATATTGGTACCTCGACGATAGTCTTTGAGATACTGCTTGCTGACAGGGATGTACTTACGGCTGGCGGTGGTTCCGCTGGTCAGGGCGAACATGTGAATCTGACGATCATTCAGAAGGGAGCTGGTATTGCCCTTGCGAACTTGCGTGAGGTAGTAATCCAGATCTTCGTAACGGTGGATGGGGACCTGTCGACGATAATCAGCATAGCTGCTGATACGGTTAAAGCGGTGATCACGTCCGAATTGGGTATGACGCTGAACAGCGAGAATACGGCGAAGCAAACGGTTCTGTGTGCTGGTGCAATCGCGAGTTTGGCGCAGAAAGCGGGCCTTCCAGCGACCTGCCTGGGCCAAAGCCAGCCCTGCAAGAGAGCGAACGACACGCTGCCAGATCATCGCACAGGTGCCCCCGATGCACTAACCGCAGTAGAAGCATCCCACTGCGGTTTTTGGTGATAACAGGGCAAGAATACCCTACAGACTGGCTGGAGTGAAAGTGGAATCACTACGAGCCTCAGTCTTTTCGAGAACTATGTTCGGCATAGACTGTGGAACCACTTCGGTGTGCAGGTGCTCAGCGAAAAATTCCGTCGTATTCAGCACATATTCGTCTTCGGCCACTTCGATAGCCTGATTGTGCTTGGCGCCATCTACCATCCAGAGTTGTCGGAGGTTGCCGGGGGCTGCCTGGTATAAATCCAGGGCAATCTCAGGGCGAATATAGCCATCAGCCTTGCCATGGATCATGAACAGCTGTTGTCGTTTACTGCTGAGCCGTCGCAGGGCATTACGAACGGAAGGGAAAGAGAGCTGACGACGGCGATGTACTTCGTTGAGAGTTCCCAGGGCCAGCATGCCGTACGCCCACTTGGGGATTAACTTGTGGAGGTTGACCTTGCTGTTGTAAATCGAAACCCACTTGATCATGAAACGGATCATGGTGGCGACTGTGCCGAAGGCGCCATCTGTCACCAGGCACTTGACGAAGGGATCACCGGAACAGGCAACAATACCGGAGCCAGCGCCACGGCTGACGCCGAAGAAACCGATACCATCGGTTGGGCAGAAAGAAGCGTCTTTCAGATAAGTGAGAACGGCTTCCATGTCAGCAACTTCGTGCTGGGTCACCCACTGCAGGGGTTGATACCCGGGCAGATAGTCACTGTCGCCCTGGTTGCGGAAATCGAAGGAGAAGAGGTCGTAGCCAGCTTCGAGAAGGTGGCCTGCATAGAACATGCAGGTCCAGCGGTTGCCACCGTATTCGGGGGCGAAGAGAACGAGGCCCTTCTTCTCAGGGGCTTGACTACGGATCAGGCAGGCTGCCAGGGTTAAACCATCAGTAGTGGGGATGCGGAATTCCTCGGCATCTACCACGGGGTCAGCCTTGTGATGTTTGAAAACGGGCTTCTCTTCGAAGATACGGACGACGATAGGAAGGTAATTCCATTTCGAATAGTAGTAGAAGGCAGCCACGCCAACTGCAGTGAGCGCAAATAGCGAGGCAAAGAGCATAGCAATCAAAATCATCCAATCCACTGTTCAAACTCCAGCGCTGTGAAAACGGCATCTGAGGTCGGTCTGATGAGGACCAACTGCTTGCCTATACCGGCAATCCATGCCGTCGTGACAACTGTTCCCTGCACAACGTGCAAGGAACCTAGATCTTGCTCACAATCAACGAAACATTCTGGCCACCAAAGCCAAAACTGTTGCTCATGACGTGAGAGACCTTCTTTTCCCGAGCGACGTTCGGGATGTAGTCCAGATCGCATTCCGGATCCGGCACTTCATAGTTGATCGTGGGTGGCAAAACCCCATGGAGCAGGGTTTTAACACAAATAATGGCTTCTACTGCTCCGGCAGCAGCGATGAGATGTCCCATCATGCTCTTGCTGCTGGAGACAGGAACCTCTTTGGCCTTGTCGCCAAAGAGGGTTTTGATCGCTGCCGATTCGCCCCTGTCGTTCACCACGGTACTGGTGCCATGGGCGTTGATGTATCCGATATCGCTGGCTTGCAGCCCTGCGTCTTTCAGAGCTTCCCGCATGCTGGCGACAGCACCTCGGCCATCCGGGCAACTGTCGGTAACGCGGTAGGCATCGGCAGTGGAGCCATAGCCTGAGAGTTCAGCGTAGATGGTAGCGCCACGTTTCCGGGCGTGTTCGTATTCTTCGAGAACCAGGATACCAGCTCCTTCACCCATTACGAACCCGCTGCGGCGGAGATCGAAGGGGCAGGAAGCTTTCGTCGGTTCATCGTTGTTGGTGCAGAGGGCTGTAAGCAGGTTGAAGCCGGTGATGCCGAAAGGGTGGATCATGGTGTGTGAACCACCTGCAATCATGATATCCGCGCCGCCCTGGCGAATGATGTCCGCCCCTTCGCCAATAGCCTGGCTGCCTGCTGCACACGCAGTCAGGCAGGCGTAATTGGGTCCACCGAGCTTGAAGTGACGAGCGACATTACCACTGACGGTGTGCATTTCCTGTTCGCGCTCGCCCTTGGGATTGAACCGTTTCTTGGATTCCCTGGCGAAATGCGCTTCATCGATCTTGAGCGTTTCGTGGTTGGTGGTTTCACTGATGCAGGGCATCAGCGCTTCGAAATCCTGCCGACTCTCACCTGCGCCTAAATAAACGCCGATACCCCGTCGATCGATGGAACTGTCGAGCAGGCCTGCGTCTTTCAGTGCGGCCTGGGTAGCAGCCAGGGCGAACTGGGTGTTCAATCCAGCTGCTTTATACGCTTCGCTGTTCTGAATGTGCTTGCTGAGATTGAAGTTACGGCATTCCGCAGCGATATGAGTATGCATGCTGGATGCATTGAAGTGGGTGATCTTTCCGACAGCGGACTTGCCCGAAATCTGGGCCTGATAAAGGGCATCGACGGTCTCACCTTGTGGTGAGATCACCCCCATCCCTGTGATGACAACGCGGCGGCGGCTCATGTCTTTCCGTTTGCCCTCAGCAGGCAAATGCCTTCATAGTCGATCTGATAATGATGTGATTACATCACATATATCATGATCTTAATGTATAGAGTGGTAAATAGCAGGCGAGGTGAAAAGTGCTATCACCGAGAAAATTCGGTATGACAAAGTCCTAGGATCCTTGCCATCGTTTGAGAACGATTACTGTGCATTGTCCCATGTCAGCGAAGTTGATTTTCAGTGAAAACGGCTTGCTAACCGGCTTATTGTGTGTCAGGACCGGCACCGGATGATCAGCATCCGGATGGGTATAGTTCACCGACGCAGGTACCGTGCCATGATGTAAAGCCAATGCACTCAGGGCCGTTTCGATGCCTCCGGAGGCAGCCCCGGTGTTGCCGATCAACCCCTTGAATGTGACCACCGGCGGGCAGTCCTTCCCGAAGACCATCTCTAATGCCTTGGCTTCTGCGATATCAAATGGTCGATGGCTGAATCCCTGGGCAACCACGTGATCGAGATCTTGGACAGTGATGTTGGCTGACTTCATCGCTTGCCTGATGGCTTGAGCGATACCGGTGCCATCCATATCGAAATCACACGCATCGCCATGACCGACGACTTCGGCATAGATCGTTGCCCCGCGTTTCTGGGCATGGCGTAATTCTTCCAGTACCAGAATGCCTGCCCCTTCACCCAGCACGACACCGCTGGCCTTGGTATCGAAAGGCCTACACGCCTCTGCGGCGTTCTCGCTCTGAGTACAGAACGGGTAAAAGAGCTGCATTCGTGCGATGCTCAGAACAGAGATGCGGCTATCGCTACCCCCGGTAAGCATGATGTCTGCAGCCCCGCGCTGGATGATGCGACGAGCTTCGGCGATGGCCTGGTTTCCAGCCACATCCTGCATGGTGATGGAGTTGCTCGGCCCCTGGGCGTTGTTCAGGATCGAAACATGTGCTGCAGCGAAGTTCGGCAGGTACTTCAGCAGCCAGAGAGGGGGCATCAGGGGCATGCCTTCAGTGCCCCAGGTTTCCATGTTGACTTCTTTGTTGCCGGGCAAGGTCGTTTTGACAGCGGCAGGAGCTAATTCATCGAGTTCGGAGGAGATGGTGCTGGCACCGAAGCTGATGCCGAGCCGACCTGGTTCGAATGAGCCTGGTGCGAGCTTGGCATCCTGGAGTGCCTGCGAGCCAGCGACGAAGCCGATCTGTATTGCGCGGCCCATCGTGCGGAGTTGTTTGCGGTCTTTTTTGTCGACCAGGTTCTTGGCATCAAACCCGGGGATTTCTGCCGCGATGTGAACATCCAGGCCGCTGGCATCGAAGGTTTCGATAGGGCGTATGGCGCTCTTGCCGGCAAGGATGCCTTGCCAGGTGGCCTCTCTGTTATTGCCCACTGGCGTGAGGAGGCCGAAACCAGTGATAACGGTGCGAAGAGGTGTTGTGGTCATACGACTATAATAGCAATCAGAGCAATCACGATGCCGAGGCTTGAGCGTTTTTCAGGCGAGAAAGCCCGAGCAGATTGCCCAGTTCTCCGGCAAAGACGAAATTCTTGTCACCAAAGATCGCCCCGGAACGGGCTTTATCGAGGTGCATGAACATGATCTCAGCGGAACCGATGGCTTCCGTTCCGATATGCACCTGACCCTGAATAGTAGCTCCTTCAGGGCGCAGATCGATGATTTCCGTACTGTAAGTGAGCGTTTCGCCGGGCATTGCTTCACGAGTGAACCTGGCGTTCACGATTTTGGCCAGGACCACTTTCTCCTGGAAGTTGTTGGCTTCACCCACCAGGATGCCGCCGGTCTGGGCCAGACCTTCCAGCATCAGGCTGACCGGCATGACAGGATAGCCTGGAAAATGCTGGGCATAGTGGTCTTCTGCCAGGCTCAAGTTCTTAATCGACTTGGCTGACTTCTTCGATTCAAATTCAGTAAATCGATCGACCCAGATCCAGCGCATAAATGGTTAGCTGTTCTTCATCTTGTGTTCGATGTACTTGCAGATCATCTCCACGGTGAAGAGATCGCCAATGTTCTTGACCTGTGGATTAACAGCGAACTTGTCGACATCAGCAAAGGGCAATCTGGTGCGCAGTTCATTGATGCCATCAGGGGTGATCATGCCATCTTTGACGAACTTCGGATCTTGTGAAAAGATGGCTTCGGGGAAGAGTTCATCACGTGGAATCTTGGTGTTGAAGCCTCGTTCCAGCCGGAAGACGATATCGAGAAAGTCGATGGATTCTGCACCAAGATCGCCAGCCAGGGTCGCTTCGGGCTTGATATCGTCTGCATCGGCATTGAGCGAATCAGCCAGAGTCGCTTTGACTTTCTCGAAAATCTGTTCTTTGCTCAGTGACATGGAATGCTCCTCAGTGCTTCGCTCTTTCTACAGTCTTCCGGTCTGACAGTGTATCGACTCAAGTCGTGGCTGGCAAACGAATTAGCCTGCCATTGCTCCTAATCCCAGGCCGCCATCGACCGTCAGTACCTGTCCTGTCATGTATGCGCTCTCATCGCTGGCCAGGAAGACCGCTACCTTCGCTATATCTTCCGGTTTTCCGTAGCGTTTCATGGGAATGGCGTTCTTGATGGTATCTCCCGCCAGATTGCGGACGGTTTCGCTCATATCAGTTTCAATGAACCCGGGCGCGATGGCATTCACATTCACACCACGGCTGGCGATTTCCACAGCCAGTGCCTTGGTAAAGGCGTTGATCGCCCCCTTGCTGGCAGAGTAGTTGCATTGACCCTTGTTGAACCGGTCTGCAGCGACGCTGGAGATATTGATGATCCGTCCTTTGCGAGCACGGAACATGGATTCAACGATGGGTTTCGTGAAGTTGTAGGTTCCACCGAGATTGGTGTTCACCACCAGATCCCAGTGTTCTGGTTCCATGCGAAGGAAGAGACCATCTTTGATGACGCCAGCATTGTTCACGAGGATATCGATCTGGTTCATGTCCTTCAGGATGGTTTCCACGCAGGCATTGACAGCAGCCCGGTCAGCAGCATCACACTGGTAAGCCTTGGCGGTTCCACCGTTGCTGGTGATCTCGTTCACGAGTGCATCCGCAGCCTCCTTGCTGCCCCGATAGACGATGGCGACCTTTGCACCTTCTGCCGCATAGGCCTGAGCGATAGCTTTGCCGATGCCTCGCGCACCACCAGTGACGACTGCTACCTTATCTTTCAGACGCATGATATACCCTCAGTCTTCTGTGTGGTGGCAGGGTTGTGCTGTACTCAGCTCAACCCCGTGGTTCTACGGTTTAGTTTCCTGGCCAGAGTCGAGTGAACTCAGCACGATAGCCGTTGATGATCTGTTGATCGGTGCCAGACTGGGCCGGGTTTTTCGTGGCCAGGTTGTACCGAGCCAGCACGATACGACCACTGACAACACTGGTGCCTTCTCGTTCAGCCTGGCATTTGAATGTGAGTTGTTCTGCTGCAGGATCGAAAGCGCCTACGACATCTACAGTCATCTTCATCTGCTGACCCGGTTCGAGAAACGAACCGTACTTGATGCCTTTGGCTTCACGAAGCACGATGATACTGTGAGCGAAATCAGAACTGGCACGGATCAGCCAGGCCGCGGACTGCACCAGTGCTTCCAGCATCAAAACGCCGGGAAGAACCGGGAAAGCAGGGAAGTGATCAGCCAGGTACTCTTCCGCCAGCGTGAGGTTTTTGACCGTCACGATGCGTGAGCCGGGCTTCAGTTCCTGGATGGTATCAACAAGATGAAATCGCATGATAGAGAGGCTTCACGGAACATTCTCACATCGCGACGTGCGAACAGATACCATACCGGAGATGAGAAAACTGGCAATGTGGTCGTAGCCAGGATGGCACTGTTTTCCACGTGTTATTACTGCTCCAATCGGTTAGCTTGGATTATTCTTGAGAGGATACACCAGCTTCCTGAAAAGCATCTACTTAAAAGCAGAGGCATTGCACGCGCACTGAAATGGAAAGGCTCAGCAGGAATGAAACTCAAAGTGATCGTTGGATCCCTGGTCCTGGCAGCACTGTTAGTAGCATCTCCCTCATCAGCCTGGTGGGTCAAAGCTCACGGAACCATAGCCGAAGCGGCCTGCAGGATATTGC